>NZ_JBSPZB010000016.1:0-85556 GCF_053851875.1 Bacillus sp. A015 | reverse complement strand
TGTGGAACATGAGAAAAACACCTTCCTTTAGTCGGCTTTTCTCTATTATAAAATGAGGAGATGTAAATTTTAAGGGAAAAATAAAGCTGTCGAGATTTTCTCGACAGCCTGGGCACCTCTTATGGTGTCTTCTTTTTTTGCTTTTATCCCTCACCAATCCCCTTTCCAGCTCATATCATGTAGTAGAAAGGAGCGGATCTTCATGGACATTATTTCCGGTATGAACTTTGAACTTCTACAATTTGTAGGTATCTCTCTATTATGTGAATATGCTCATAGTATTCGGTCCTTTCACCTTTATAAAAAAAGCATCACATAAAAATTGTACCATTTTGGGTTCTTTTCACTTATAGTATGTAGTGGAGGGATCGAACAGATGAAAATAGCTCTTTTCGGTGCTCATGGACGTGTAGGACAAGCATTTCTTCGTTTCGTTCAAGTAGATGATCGTTACTTGGTTCGTTCATTGATTCGGACAAACCGGGAAGGAATGCTTGCGGGTATGTTTCAAGTCACCGGCAATTCAAGAAATCAAGAAGATGTGCTTGAGACGATCAAAGGATCAGATATTGTTGTGAGCTGTCTATCAACAGATGGTGATGATACATTATCTGTTTCAATGGAGCATATCGTACAAGCCATGAAGCAAACAAATACATCAAGAATTATTACGATTGGCACGGCGGGGATCTTAAAAGCAAGGCAGCAGCCGGAGCTTTACCGCTTTGAAACAAGTGAATCAAGGCGAACCACTTCCCGAGCAGCTAAAGAGCATGCCAAGGCGTATGAAATCCTTCAATCGACTGAACTAGATTGGACCATTATTTGTCCAACCTATTTACCAGATGGAGAAGTGACACGGTCATATCGCTATGAAAAAGATTTTCTTCCTATAGACGGAAAGAAAATTTCAGTTGAAGATACCGCCCACTTTTTATATCAACAGTTAAATTCGAAGGAATTTATGCATCAGCGAGTCGGCATCGCTTATTGATCATGTAGCCCACCATATACAACCGGTAAAAAGTCGAGGTAATGAAATGAATCCTCGAATCAAAAGAGCCCCTTTCGCATGAAAGAGGCTCTTTTTCTACTTCCTTCGGCTATTCATTTTAGCTGCTTGCAAGAGCACCTTTTTGCAGTTCGTACATTTGCGCATACAGCCCACCTTGCTCCATGAGTTGTTCATGGCTGCCTCGCTCGACAATTTCACCTTTTTCTAACACCAAAATCATATCGGCTTTCTTAATGGTGGATAATCGGTGAGCAATAACAAAGGTGGTTCGTCCTTCTTTGACTACATCAAGCGCCCGCTGAATGATGGCTTCTGTTTCTGTATCGATGTTGGCGGTTGCTTCATCTAAAATTAAGATCGCTGGATCGTATGCCAGTGCGCGGGCAAATGAAATCAACTGACGTTCCCCTGAAGAGAGGGTACTTCCCTTTTCAACCACTGGTTCATCAAAGCCTTGTGGAAGGTGCCTCAATAACTCTGCTGCGCCTACTTGCTTTAATGAGGATTCAATGATTTCTCTTTTGATGTCTTCATTCCCTAAGCTGACATTGGATGCAATCGTTCCAGAAAATAAATACGGATCTTGCAGAACAATGCCCATTTGTTTACGCAAAGTTTGGCGCGACTGATGATAAATACTTTCTCCATCAATGAGAATATCTCCCTGCTGGATGTCATAAAAACGCAGCAGCAAGTTCATGATCGAGCTTTTTCCTGAACCTGTATGCCCCACAAGTGCAACTGTTTGGCCCTTTTTGGCTTCAAACGTAATGTTCTTTAGTACGTTATTCCCTTCATTATAAGCGAAGGTAACATCTTGAAACTGAACGTACCCCTCCATTTTCTTCTGATCAGGTTCTTCCACTTTTGTTCCTGGCTCTTCTAATAATCGGAAGACCCTTTCCGATGAAACCCTTGCTAATTCCAATCTAGAAAATTGGTTCACAATGCCTGTAATCGGCTGGAACAATCGATTTAAATAATCGACAAATGCATAGAGTACGCCAATGGACACAATGCCAGACGCACTTAATGACGCGCCGCCAAAGTACCAAATGAGCGCAACATACGCTAAATTACGCAGCAGGTTCACCAAGTTATGTGAAAGGAGTGAATTTAAATGAAGCATTTTTCGCTGATATCCAAAGTGATTGTTATTCAGCTCATCGAATTCTTCTTTCGTCGCTTTTTCATGGCGAAACGCTTGAATAATCGTCATCCCTTGAATCGCTTCATTTAGTTTCGCATTGATTTCACTGATAATAGAACGAATACGGTGATTGTATACTGATGCAAATTTCCGGTAAGTCATCGACCATAGGAAAATAATCGGGACAGCGACCAAACAAATGAGTGCCAGCTTCACATTTAATAAAAACATGGCGATATAAATTCCAATCATGTAAATGGCACTGGTCACGAAATTAGCGAGGACAGTTACATATAAATCACGGATGGTTTCCGTGTCATTCGTGATCCGTGCTACTACTTTTCCAGCCGGTAAATTATCAAAATACTGAATGGGCAACGTTTGAATATGCTCAAATATGTCTACCCTCATTTTTTGGATAATACGATTTGCAATCCGCTGGAGCAAATAATGCTGCCCATACTGAAAGAAGATCGCAATGACGAGCAGCCCTAGATAAAATAGAACAAGCTGTATCAAACCACTGATTTCAGGCTGATAAAAAGCGAAAATTTCCTCTTTTGATAAACGCTGTACATCATAGGTTTTGCGCTCGTTCCCATTTTCAATGGCAAGCTGATTTCCCGATATCGTCCGGTTTCCATCAAAACGAATCGGCTCATTCACAAAGTAGTAACCGAATCCGACTTGCACCACATTGATTTGTTTTCCGGCTTCATTTTCATTCTTTAATCGATCGCTTCGTATATAGTTATTTCCTTGGTAATAAACCGTTTCATCTGTTTTTTCGTTTACCTCGACATACGGTTTTTCGACACCTAAAATATGATCATCAATCATTTTCTTCCCAATAAATGGTCCTGTCAGCTCAGCACCAACGGCAATGATCAGAAAGATCAAGGCAATAGACAGTACTTTCTTATATAGGAGTGCATAGGCAAGGAGTCTTCTTCCTGTTGTCATGCCTCATCCCCTCCTTCCAGCTGATTTGTCAGCTGCTGACGCAGAAATTGTTCTTTGTACCATCCATCTTGCTGAATGAGCTCTTGGTGAGTTCCCTTTTGGACGATGCGTCCCTCTTCCATGACAAGAATGAGATCCGCATGCTCAACAGCTGATAGACGATGTGTCGTAATAAACGTCGTTTTTCCATGACGGTTTTGCCTTAAATTTTCTAAAATAGCGGTTTCTGTTTTCGCATCAACCGCAGATAGAGAGTCATCCAAAATCAAAATGTCGGGATCAATTAATAAAGCACGTGCGATGGAAATTCGCTGCTTTTGACCGCCTGACAGCGCCACGCCTTTTTCCCCAACCATGGTTTCCAAGCCTTCTGGCAACAGGCGTAAATCCTTTTCAAAGTAAGCGTCTTTGATGGCTTGTGCTAATTCATATTGTTTCGCTTCCATATGACCAAAGCGCATATTCTCTTCTACACTTTTTGAGAAAAGGATATGATCCTGAGGTACATAACCGATCCATTGAAATAGCTGATCCAATTCAATGTCTTGGATCGGAACACCTGATAAGCGTATTTGTCCATCACCTGGCGGGTACTGCCGCAGGAGCTGTTTCACAATTGTTGTCTTGCCGCTTCCTGTTTTCCCTGTAATGCCAATCGTTTGCCCTTTTCGCACAGTAAAGGACACATCGACTAAATTATCTTTAGACGAAGTTGGATATTTGAACGTCACATGATCAAATTGAATATCGCCAGGCTCTTGTAATGTTTTTGGCTGAGCTGTGTCTGTTACATCCGGCTTGTAGCTGAGGGTATGATTCAACCGATCTAACGACGCATTTCCTCTTTGCATGATATTAATTAACTCACCGATCGCAAACATTGGCCAGATCATCATCCCAAGATAGACGTTAAATGCAACAAGTTCACCAATCGTTAAATCACTTTGAAACACAAGATATGCTCCATAGCCAATTCCGATTAAGTAACTGATGCCCACAAGCAATTTCACTGTCGGCTCAAACAATGAATCAATGATCGCCACTCGCATGTTTTTTTGGAACACATCATCTGTCATTTGGCGAAAGCGTTCGACATCTTGTTTCTCCTGTACAAAAGACCGGATGACCCGAACGCCGGCCACTGATTCCAGTACACGATCGTTCATATCACCAAATGCATCTTGAGCGACTGTAAAGCGCGCATGAATCTTGCTGCCATAAAACGCAATCAAGATCGCCATCAGCGGCATGGGGATAATCGCCATTAAGGTTAATTTCCAGCTAATCGTCAGCCCCATCGTAAAAAAGATCATCAGCATATAAGCAGTGGAATCAACCAATGTCAGAACACCAAAGCCCGTCGTTAAGGCAACAGCATTCAAATCGTTTGTACCTAAGGCCATTAAGTTGCCGGTTTTTTTCTTTTCATAAAAGGTTGGTGTCATCTTAAGTAAGTGGCGCATTAATTTTCCGCGCATCACACGCTCCATGACATTCGCGCCGCCAAATAACTGATACATCCAAAAATATGTCAGCGTATAGACTAAGACACCAAGTAAACAAAAAATAGTCACATAAAACACAATACTGGATGTGGTAAATTGACCAGAACGAATGTCATCAACTGCCTGCCCAAGATACCTTGGCGGCAGCATTTCAAGCACATTCACAATGAGCAGCAGCGTAATGGCGATCGTATATCGCCTCCACTCTTGTTTAAAGAACCAGCCTAATTTTGCAAATACTGAAAACATGTTCGTCTCTCCTTTTAAAGCTAGCCGCTTTCTATATTTTCCTGGCTGTCACCTTGTTTCGTTTTTTGAGCTTTTGTCATTTGTCTTGCTTTTGGCATGTTCACATGCTTTCACTCCTCTTCATTTAATTGTTGATATGCATTTCTTTATTTCGGGATACGAAATGAATACAACAAAAAAAGAGGCAACCAGCTGACTGGTACGCCTCTTTTATACATGATAAAAAGGCGCATGTTGACAAATACGCAACATACGCCTTGATTCATCCGATCAATTGGAACATAATGGTTCCTTTTCAATGACCAATGAAGGTGTATTTGTCACGTGAATCAACCCATTCATGCAGTTTGATTTCATTCTTCCACTGTTGCACATGACATTTCCTCCTTTTGGCTCTTAAATCTTTTTTTATCTTATAGTGGCTGTCACCATTTTGTCAATAAATATTTTTCAATAAATGAAATTTTCTAACAAAAATACAATTGCCTTCATGTGTATCTTTTTATGATAACGGGTATACCATGAGTGTAAAGACTCCTTTTGAAAGGAATGAGGACATTGTTTCAAGCTGATCGGATGGTCGTTGCGTTTGATGGACATGAAGACAGTAAGAAAGCATTAAAGAAGGCAATCGCTTTATCCAAAACCTTGCATGCCAAGCTGACCGTTGCCTATGCACATGATGGCAAATCAAGCGGACAGGTGTTTGATGCACCACGCCCAATGACTGGCGGGGCTTATATCGGGGGCGGCATGGCAGACCTTCAAACACCCCCTGTGTATGTACCTCATGACGAACAGCAAAGTCCCTTGATTTTTGAAGACCATACAGAAGAGGTCGTTGCGGAAGCGAAGATGCTTTTAAATGAGAAGCAGTTTGAAGCTGCTATTGAAATTGTTGAGGGGGAGCCCGCAGAAGCGATTATCGAATATGCTGAAGAGATATCAGCAGACCTCATCGTCATGGGAGCACGTGACCAAAGCAGATTGAAAAAAATGCTATTTGGCAGTGTGAGCGAAAAGTTATCATCAAAATCAGATATACCTGTGCTTATTGTGAAATAAATTTGTATCACAAAAGGCTGTAAACGTTGGTTTACAGCCTTTTTCTTTATGAAGAAATGGATGCTTCACTTTCATGTTTAATTTTTTTCTGGAAACCTTCCTGTACACGCTTCGTGATCTCTCCTGGAACGCCTTCCCCTACTCGCTGACCATCTATCTCAACAATTGGAATGACTTCAGCAGTCGTCGAACTGATGAAAATTTCCTGCGCGCGCAGTAGCTCTTCTTTGCTTATACGGGTTTCTTCGACACTGCATCCTTCTTCCTCACATATCTCAAGCAGCTTTCTACGGGTAATGCCGTTTAAAATGAGATTGTTTGCTGGGTGAGTACGAATTACGCCATCAATGACGGCATATACATTCGAGGAGGTTCCCTCGGTCACAAAACCGTCTCTGATGAGAATCGCTTCAAACGCACCGGCTTCAGACGCTTTCTGCTTCTCCATGACGTTATATAACAGGTTTAAACTTTTAATATCACACCTTAACCAGCGAAGATCCTCAGATAATAAGGCCTTTGCACCAGCTGCCTGCTCTTGAACAGGTTTTTTCACATGGAACGTATATGCCGTGATTTGAGGAGTGAGAGAATCACCATATTGATGTTTACGAGGTGCGACACCCCGAGTGACTTGAATATACACACCGCCATCTGTTAATTGATTGTGAGCGACTAACTGTTTTAGTTTTTCTTCCATATCTGATACTGTACCTTGCAGATGAATGCCGATTTCTTTTGCACTCTTGAACAAACGCTCTGTATGCTCTTTTAATGTAAACAAAGTACCATTGTATACACGGATGACCTCATAGACTCCGTCGCCAAATTGATACCCTCTGTCCTCAATATCAACATGTGCATCTTTTTTTTCAATGAAATCTCCATTGTACAATATTTTCATATGGAATCTCCCCTTCGCTTTGCTTTAATGGTTGAGTCTGATGCTATCTTAGCGGATAAATGTAAACGTTTCAATGATTAATCAGAATTATTTCATACGAACATAAATCGATAACCTCCTATTGTAACAAATATAGATTCATAACCAAAAAGATTCCAATTTTTTAGCATCTTCTATATTCATAGGCTCTTTTTTCCTGTATACTTACTCCATATGAGCACGACAAAAAACAGCGGAAAAAGACAGAATCCACTACATGATTCGACACAAATTTTTGATTTATTGGAGCGATTGTAATGCAACGGGTTACGAAAAAACAGACACCTTCAAACACGATGCTGCTCTCAAAGGCGATTGGTTTAGTGATTCTATCACTGATCCTCTTTTTCATTTGGGATATGTCTAAAACCAATATGCAGGCAGCAGACCAGCCGGCTGAAATGTCTGCGAGCAGTCAATTCCGAGACACAAGCACAAGTCTGAAAGCAAAAGATGATTCTCCGAAAACACTAGATGCACATTTTAAGATCAATCCAAACAAACATGTAACGGATCAAACGATCTTTTTAACCTTTGATGATGGTCCTACTGCTACATCAAATCAGCTGTTAGATGTGCTAAAAGCGCATCAAGTGAAGGCTACATTCTTTATGCTTGGGCCCCAGATCAAAGAACACCCAGCAGCTGTTAAAAGGCTTCATCAAGAAGGTCATCAATTAGGGCTTCATGGCATCACGCATGATGTGAAACGCTTTTATCAAAAAAGTGATTCTCCAGTAAACGAGATGAAAGAAGATCAGCGCATTTTGGCTTCTGTCACAGGTGAGTATACACATCTTGTGAGAACACCTTATGGCAGTTCCCCCAATTTAACAGATCAGCAAAAAGCACGTTTAAAACAAAAAGGCTTTATATACTGGGATTGGACAATTGATAGCCTTGACTGGAAATATAAAAGCTCAAAATATGTACCAGAGGTATTGAATCAGCTGCAAGTGCTAGAGACAAAACACCCGAAAGAACCAAAAATCATATTAATGCATGATCAGCCAGCTACCGCAAAATACTTAAATAGTTTGATCACACAGCTAAAAGCAAAGGGCTATACATTTGAAGTCCTTGATGAAACAATGAAGCCGCTGCAGCAATAAAGAAAACCCGCACCTTTTGGATGCGGGTTTTTTGATGATTTATAGAGCTTTCACGAGATCGCCAATCCGTTCATGAAAGACAAGATCAAAAAGCGAATCGTATTCTGTTTCACTCAAATTCATCATCACCTTGAAGATGGAAGGATGATGGGCTGCATCTTCTGGAATATATCGTGCTGGCGCCACTTCTAGGGAAGTTCCCATAACCAGCAGCATGTCCGTTTGCTGAAGCGATCTCTCCACTTGATCAAAATGCTTCACCATATCTCCAAAAAGGACGACATCTGTTTTGAGCACACGTCCACACGTGCGGCCGCCTGAGGAGACCCTTTGACAAACCGGTACCTCTTCTTTTAATAAATAAGGCAGTTCATATGTCGTCCGGCAAGATGGACAAGTGGCTGTTTGAATGGAACCATGCAGTTCATAGACATGCTGGCTTCCCGCCCTTTTATGCAGGCCGTCAATATTTTGGGTAAAAATATCCACGTGCTTTCCTTGTTTCTCAAGGTTGGCTAAGAAATCATGTCCATCATTTGGTTCATACTCTCCACTCATTTTCATCTGAAACAATTCCTTAAATTTCGGCCAGAATTGATGAGGGTGTGATAAAAAATAGGACCGGCTCATCGCCTCCATGCGAGTGGTATCTTCTGTCCACAAGCCACCTGTTGATCTAAAATCAGGAATACCCGACTCTGTGCTCATACCAGCTCCTGAAAGGACTGTAATATGTGAGGCCTGCGTTAATCTCTCTTTTAGCGCTGCCACCTTTGTTTGATCCACTCACAATTCCTCCTTTATTCCCCCAGCTGTTTCTCACCCTTTTGTTTCATATAAATGGTCTGTCCAGGGAAAGCAAATTCTACACCTTCTTGATGGAAAATATCAATGATGCGATAGTTAATGTCTTGCTTCATATCGAGGTTTTCAGCCCAAGCCGTCGTGTTCGTGTAAAAGTTGAAAAATAAGCTCAAATAGCTGTCTGCCAGTACATCGAGATTCACCATGATCGTTTCCTTATGAACCCCATCATGCTCATGAAGCATTTGTTTAAGGCGTTTGATACACTTATCAATGTTTTCCTTTGGTGTATTGTAGGACACACGAACGGAGAACGTAATCTGACGTTTATTCATTCTCGTCCAGTTTGTGATTGGCTCCTTTGAAAGGGTGGAATTCGGCACTGTCACCACCGCTTCAGCAGGTGTTCTAAATTTTGTGCTTCGAAACGTAATGTCCTCTACAGTCCCAAGTACACTTGGTGTCTCTACAAAATCGCCCATCGTAAAAGGCTTCTCTGTAATAATGACAATCCCTCCAAAAAAGTTCGCCACTGTATCCTGCGCAGCGAGCGCAAAGGCTAGTCCACCTAGACCAAGTCCTGCCACAAGCCCGTTCACATCATAATTAAATTCTTGTGCAATGACACTAATACTTAATGCAATAATAATGAAACGAAGAACCTTTGATAAAAAAGGTGCTAAAATATCATCCATTTCTAATTCAAACTTCGAATTCACCTTTTGAAATAAGAATGAAGACGCAGCGGTTAAGTTACAAAGCCCCCATGTCAGCATCAATATAATAGAGGATCTATAAAATTTGATGATGACATCCATATGATGCTCAAAATATGGTGCCTGTCTTAATGCAAAATATAAACCAAGTGCCACAAAAAACAGTCTGGCAGGTTTTTCGAATGCCACAACAATTTGATTAATCACCTCGGTTTTAGACCGATTCGTCAGCCTAAAGAGAAGGTGAAATAAGTACTTCGTAAATACTTTCCGAAGCAATAAAAAAAGCAATAAAATACAAAGGCTAATGCCAATTTGGATCGCAATATCTACTGTAAAATATGTATCCATCCATTTTTGTGTAAACATATCTGTCTCTCTCCTTTAAAACAATCCTCTCTAGTTTATAATATAACCTTCGTTTGTGTCCTCTCTTAAATGTCTGACCTTAATATAAAAAGCCTCGGGACCTATCCCGAGGCATGATGTTCAATTATGAAATTTTGGCTTGAGACATAACGACGGGCAGCAAACTACTTTTTCTTCTGAGCCTGATCAAGGAGAGTCGCTTTAAACATTTCAGCATCGGTTTCGACCTTAATACGTTCTTCAACTCTAATTCTCCCTTTACCCAATCATCTCGCCTCCTTTTCATCATTATAAAACATCAGAATTTTCAGTCAACATGACGAAAGCACTAATATTTTGACGAATGCTGACGATTTGGACAAAATTGATCGAAGAAAAATTGATGTTATTCAGATTTACTCAATCATAGCTTGGGCTATTCCTGTAACTTTTCACATTGATACACCATGCATTCTTAAGTACATGCATTCCATCATGACATACAGCGCTCCTCCTCTCCATATCGTAAAGAAGGAAAACCGACAAAGCATTTGATATGATAAGATCAGAACTTATGTCAGGGAGCTGGAGCATGTGTATATTATCGCACATAGAGGGTCATCAAGCGCTGCCCCAGAAAATACAATCGCCGCGTTTGATTTAGCAGTTCAGCAGGGTGCAGATTATATTGAGTTAGACGTACAGCTGACATTGGATCAGCACGTAGCTGTGATCCATGATGATACCATTGATCGAACGACAGACGGAAGCGGCTTAGTGAAAAGTTATACACTCGATCAGCTGAAGAAGCTGGATGCAGGAAGCTGGTTTGATGAACGGTTCGCCAACGAACGAATCCCCACATTACAAGAAATTCTTGAAAGATACAGCCAGCGCATCGGGATACTGATTGAGATCAAGCATCCAAAACGGCAGATTGGGATTGAAAAGACAGTTGTCGACATCATCAACCGGTTTACCTATTCCCGTCATATCATAGTTCAATCTTTTGATGAAACAGCACTTCAAAGAATCAAAGCTGACGCCCCTTCTCTTCGGACTGCTTTTATCATCAAGCCTTCTATCTTCAAAATGACAAAAAGGAATTTAGCGGTGTACAGCTCCTTTGCGGATTGTCTTAATATGAAGAAAACGATGATCAACAGATGGTGGATAGACCGCATTCACTCATTCGGGATGGATGTATTTATATGGACAGTAAAAGATCAAAAAACAGCGGATCGAATAAAAAAATACCCAATTGATGGAGTGGTGACGGATCACCCGCTATTTTTTCAAAAGGAGAAATGATGTACATGAAAACTTATTTCGCCGTTTTTATCGGTGGACTGCTTGGCACACTTTGCAGATATGAACTAAGCCAAACCGTTGTCAGCCAAACATTCCCCTATGCAACGATGATCGAAAACATTTTGGGCAGTCTGCTTCTTGGTTTTGCGACAGGATACTTTCTATTTCAGAAGGGAAAAAAATATCTTGCTGCTTTGATCGGAACAGGATTTTGTGGTGGGTTTACGACAATGTCCACTTTTTCTAAAGAGACTGTTCTCCTATTACAGGCTGGACAGTTCAATTTGAGCATGATGTACATCCTGCTCTCCGTGATTGCCGGAGTAGCCGCTGCTTTAGCTGGACTTATGTTCGCTCAGCGGCTCTTTCATCAAAATAAGCAGCAGAAAGGAAGCAGATAAATGATTGTTCTTTATACAGCTGTGGCTGGAGGGATTGGCAGTGCCTTTCGTTTTTTCATCAGTCAAATGATTCAGAAAACCCAATCCCATGCCCGTTTCCCGTACAGTATTCTTCTGATCAATTTATTAGGTGCAGCTGGTTTAGGTTTACTGACAGGCGCAGTGACATCCAATCATCCGCTCCTTGTGATCATTGGAACCGGTTTTTTCGGCGGCTTTACAACATTCTCTACTTTTAGTGTAGAGTCTGCGACCATGCTGATGCAGCATCAAATAGGAAAGCTCACTGTCTATTTATTTGTAACGATTATCGGGTCTTTATGCCTCTTTGCTGCGTTTTATCAAATAGGACAACACCTTTTTTAAATATTCGTGATGGCGGCTAAGCTGATCAGCAGTTGATCCATAAGCTGGCGTTTCATTAAAAACAATGTTTTTTCACTATAGCCGATTTCGAGGGCGCATTTTGCCATGCGCCAATCTCGAAAATATTTGTAGTCGATGAGCTGCTGCTCTATTTCATCTAATTCTTTCAGTGCTGTTTCAATACAAGCAACGATTAATTCATACTGGTTTTTCTGTTCTTCTAACTTTTTTCGTGTCATGTGATCCTGATGATGCGGACTTCTTTTTTCAAGCTTCCTTTCAATATTTAAGATTGCTGCCTGATAATTTTTGAAATTCTTCAAATGAAACTCAATTCGTTTCATTGAGGTTTTTTTCTCTGTGATACTTGCTGTTTCATACCAAAGCATGTCCATCCCCCTTAACGAACGTTTGTTCTTATTATATACGAACGTATGTTTGTTAAAAAGAGACTAAATACCTAAAAAAACCTTGAGCTTATTTTTCGCTCAAGGTCATTTCGTTTACTAACAGCGGCTCTTTTATATCAAGCCCAGTGCGTGTGTTTCCTTTATCCGATGACGTGACGCCTTTCTTCAGGTCGATCTTTTTAATATAGCGTCCATCCATTTCCAGCACCTTTATCTGAATGTCTTCAAGATAAATAGACTGTCCTTCTTGGATATCAATATTTTCTTTTAAGATTAACCCGCCTATTGTATCAATTTCTTCATCATGATAGGAAAGCTCGATCAAATCTTGAATTTCATCTAATCTCACTTTGCCATCTAATACATAATGATGTTCGGCTCTTTTTTGTATGACCGGCTGCTCATCTTCATCGAATTCATCTCGAATGTCTCCGACAATCTCTTCTAAAATATCTTCCGTTGTAACAAGTCCAGACGTTCCGCCATATTCATCGGTTAAGACCGCCATATGCATTCTATCGCGCTGCATCTTGACGAGTAGCTCCTGAATTGGAATCGTGTCAATCACTTCAATCACAGGATATATATAATCTTGAATCTTCAGTTGATCTTTTTCTTCCTGATACACAATATCTGCAAAGAGCTGCTTTTTGTTCAACATGCCAATGACATGGTCTTTATCCCCTGAAAACACTGGAAAGCGTGTATACTTTTCCTTTGTCATGATGGCCAGTATATCATCTAATGGCATATCTTCTGGGATTGCGCAAATTTCTCTTCGGGGTATCATGATCTCTCTGGCAATTCGATTATCGAAATCGAAAATTTTGTTCATATAGTTATATTCTGATGAGTTGATTTCCCCATTTTTTAAGCTCTCAGATAATAAAATCTTCAATTCCTCTTCAGAATGGGAATGTTCTTTTTCAGAGCCCATATCGATGCCCATCATTTTGGTCAATACTCGGGCTGATCCGTTTAACACATAAATGAAAGGGAACATGAGGATATAAAATGCATGCAGCGGGCCTGACAGCCAAAGCGTCATTTTTTCTGCCTTTTGAATGGCGAGCGTTTTTGGAGCAAGCTCACCTACGACTACATGCAAAAAAGTAATAATAGAGAACGCAAGTGTTGCTGAGATCAGGCTGATTGCTGAATCAGGAATGTTTGCCAAACCGAAACCTCGAACCAAAAGTTCTTTCACTGCCGGCTTACCGATCCACCCTAAACCGAGTGATGTCACTGTAATACCGAGCTGACAGGCTGACAAATATTCATCTAGCCTTGATGTCACCTTTTTCGCCATGATGGCCTTTTTGGACCCTTCGGCAACAAGCTGATTAATTCTTGAACTTCTCACCTTCACAATGGCAAACTCAGATGCAACAAAGAAAGCTGTTAAAGCAATCAAAACACCGACTATACTCAGATTAACAATATCGTCCATTTAACCTTGCTCTTTCTTAGAAGAACAAGGAGTCACCTCCTGATTGATGATGTTGTCTTTTGCAAAACGGTTAACTGATTAAATAAGACTACTTTGAGGGTCCCACTTAACCACCTCCGGTTCACGTAAAATCCGCCTCTCTACATATATATGAAACGGTATTCATTTTATTTTACCATAAATAATCTGAAAATTCCTGTATCGTCATGTATTTTGACAGGACAACCTAGACCGAGGGAAATCCCCCTCTGTTTCTTCATATTGGCAGGAAATATGAACAATTAACTTGTATTTCAGCCTAGAATTATATTAAACTATTTTCATAAACTATAACGTGACGGTTAGGAGGAGATGTCCAGATGGGGCTGAGAAAAAGTATCGTATTGGTGAACTAGCACAGATTGCACAGGTGACGAAACGAACTGTAGATTATTATACAAATCTCGGATTGCTTGCGCCTGTTAGATCTTGCTCAAATTATCGTTATTACGATGAACATGCTTTAAAACGATTACAATTAATCGTTCTTTGCAAACAGCAGAGATTGGCTCTTTCTGACATCAAATCCAGATTAGATGAACAATTCCCTTCTCAAAAAGAGAATCATGATGAACTTGTCCATTTAACCTCTGATATCGATCAGATGAATGAGCATATGGACCGCATTTTGGCACGTTGTAAGCAGCTTCAACCAGAACAACGTGAAAAACTAAAAGAGCAGCTTACACCTGAAAAAATGACGGCTGTCCAATCATTTTTACTGCTGTTAAGTTAAAATTTTTACTAAACAGGAGGTGTTACCTTCGTTCTCAAAGTCAGAACGAAGGCCTTAATTGGACATAGTTAATTTACTCATAGTTGCTTTACTTATAGCTTTAACCGCATTTTTCGTTGCATCAGAGTTTGCGATCATTCGCTTAAGAAGCTCAAGAATTGATCAATTAATCGCAGAAGGTAATAAAACAGCAGTTGCTGTCAAGCATGTGACGACTCACCTTGATGAGTACTTATCTGCCTGTCAGCTTGGTATTACCATTACCGCCCTTGGAATAGGTTGGTTAGGGGAAGAAACGATTGCGCATATGCTTGCTCCACTTTTTGTAGAGCTGTCAATTCCTCAATCAGCTAGTCACATTGTCACTTTTATTATTGCGTTTAGTATTATGACGTTTTTACACGTTGTGGTTGGAGAGCTTGCACCGAAAACACTCGCCATTCAAAAGGCTGAGCAAGTATCCCTACTTTTTGCTAGACCGCTGATGATCTTTTACAAGGTGATGTTCCCGTTCATTTGGGTATTAAATGGATCTGCTCGTTTATTAACGAAAGCGTTTGGTCTACAGCAAGTATCTGAGCATGACATGGCGCACTCTGAAGAAGAATTGCGGATTATTTTATCAGAAAGCTATAAGAGCGGCGAAATTAACCAGTCTGAATTCAAATATGTGAACAAAATTTTTGAATTTGATGATCGTCTGGCGAAAGAAATTATGATTCCTCGTACCGAAGTTGTCAGCTTCTCGCACGATATTACCATTGAGGAAATGCTGAAGGTCACCAAGGTAGAGAAATATACACGTTATCCAATTGAAGATGGCGATAAAGACAACATGATCGGTGTTGTAAATATTAAAGAGGTTCTCACTGCGTGCATTAGCGGTGAATGTTCTACAAGTGATACGATCGAAAAATTTGTGAATCCGATTATTCATGTGATTGAAACGGTTCCTGTTCATGATTTACTACTAAAAATGCAGCGTGAACGTGTACACATGGCGATCTTATCAGATGAATATGGCGGTACAGCAGGTCTTGTTACTGTTGAAGACATCCTTGAAGAAATCGTCGGTGAAATTCGTGATGAATTCGATATTGATGAAATCAACGAAGTGCGTAAGCTGGGAGAAGACCATTACATCTTTGATGGGAA
This sequence comes from Bacillus sp. A015, assembly GCF_053851875.1. NCBI lineage: Bacteria > Bacillati > Bacillota > Bacilli > Caryophanales > Bacillaceae > Bacillus > Bacillus sp. A015. The sequence continues at coordinate 69,818 of NZ_JBSPZB010000016.1, read as the reverse complement.
AGTCCTTGTGGATCAAGTCAACCTACTGTTAGGTATTACACTTGATAATGAAGAAGTTGACACGATTGGCGGCTGGTTCCTCACGCAGAAGTATGAAGTAGAGAAAAATGACTCCATTCGTGAACAAGGCTATGAATTTATCATTAATGAAGTCGATGGACACCACGTGGTATACATCGAAGTCAAAAAGTTAAATGAACAACGATTAGAAGCAGCCGAAGAAGGCGCTTCGTAAGAAAAAAACGACCCTTGCCCTAAGCAAGTGGTCGTTTTTTTATCCCTTTTCCATTAATTGAGCTTCAAGTTCTTTAATTTTTGTATTTAATACTTCGGTCATAGCACCTAATCTTTCTTTTGGCGGCAGATGATCGAATTCAGACAGCTCAATCGGTTCCCCGATGATTAAGCGCATTTTCCCCTTTTTGAAAAGGCTTTTCGCATTTGATGGTCCTTTGTACGCCGCTGGAACAATTGGCGCTTTACCGAGCTGCGCAATGGTGACCGCCCCTCTTTTTAAAGGAACATCTTCTGTTGTACGTGTTCCACTTGGAAAAATGCCAACGATCTTTCCCTCTTTTAATAATTTAATGGGCGTTTTAATACTGCTTGGCCCAGGATTCTCTCGATCAACTGGAAAGGCATGAATTCTTTTTAAAAATCCGCCGATCCATTTATTTGCAAACAATTCTTTTTTCGCCATGTAGTGGATCTCAAACGGAAGAATTCCTGCGCCTAGTGCAAGAACGTCCACAAAACCCTCATGCGTACATGCAATGACAAAACCTCGATCCGTTGGCAGATTTTCTTTTTGATATACTTTGATTCCGCCTCGGAGAGCAAAAAATGCTTTGATGGTATAGCCTGAAAATTTATACATAGTGCACTTCCTTTGTTTGAAGAATGAAGGATTTGTTTCTATTATAACAAATTTTTTATTACCTGGTACTAAAAATTTTGTGCTGCAGCTAAAATAAAAGCTGTTCACTAAAATCAGCTTTTCGTTTGAAATCCTTGCTCCTTCTGTATTCAGACATGAGGTTTTAGGAGAGAATAAAATAGGAATTGTGTCCAATTTTGTCGTTTTTCGAAGGTTTTTCCTGATTTGTTCTATTGAAAATGCTTTATAAATGATGCAAATTTCGCTATGATAAGGAGAAATGATTTTGATTCGGCGAAAGAGATGAGTAATGTACGGCCTATGAGAAGTTTCGTGCAACTTTATGCCTTTCTTATGCGTGTATAACATAGAGGGGAGAAAAATCAGTGACGATCGATGAAATTTATCAAATGTATATGAACGATGTTTACAGGTTTCTGCTCTCCATGACAAAAGACAAACATTTGGCGGAAGACTTATTGCAGGAAACCTTTATGCGTGCTTATATACATATTCATTCCTACGACCATAGCAAAGTGAAACCTTGGTTATTTCAGGTGGCACGAAATGCTTTTATTGATTATGTCAGGAAACATAAAAAAGAAGTGACCATATCGGATGATCTAATTGGCGGCCTTTTACAAACGTCTGTACAAAGCCCTGCTGAACAGGTTGAAATAAAAGAAGTTCTCACCATGTATTTGGAGCAGCTTCCAGATAACTACAAGGAAGCGTTGACATTGTATTATTTAAAAGAACTCAATTACAAGGAAGCATCCAAGGTCATGAATATTACTGAAGCAAATTTTAAAAGTGTTTTATTTCGTGCAAGGCAGCGCCTAAAAGCACTTTACAACAGAGGTGTTAATGATGAATGAAGAGTTTAACAAGCGATGGGAACAATATAATAATGGCGAGATGAATGAGGAAGAAATGATGGCGTTTGAAGAAGAGCTTGAAGAAAATGAAAAGCGCTTAAGTCAGGAGCTGAATGACTCGGATTGGACAGACTTCTCCATCAGTCCTGAAAAGCAAAAAGCCATTTTACAATACGGAAAAAGAAAGTCATACTTACGTATTTCCGTACTTGCTGTCATATCTACACTCATTATTTTACCACTTTGTACAATGGGAAGTTATCTATACTACGGAGTTGGCGGAGCAGAGAGCAAAGGCAATCATTTCATGGAAACAGCTGCTGTGACAGTCGCTCTGACAAAACCAAACGTGGCCATTGATATGAAGGATTTAAAAGGACAGGTCAAGCTGTTTGGTATGAACACAGAGCTTAAGCTGCAAAAACAAATTGGCAATAAAACAGAAGCCATTGGCAGTGAACAAATTGAAATGTTTTTCGATAAATTAAAACAGCCTACAATCTCTTATTATGGTGACAGTGCACGCAATACGGAGGATTTCTTTACCCACCCTTCTACGCAGGCAGATGCATCAAAAAAACAAACACTCACCACTTTAGACAAGCTTCCTGAAGGAACAGTGAGTGAAGTGTATGTATCCTATGATAAAGCTTACACACCAAAGGACGTTTATTCCTTGGCTAAAAAATATGATATGAAAGTGCTTTGGAATGCGATTAAAACAGAGGATTCATTAAGTGGGAATCAGCGCCCGATCGGTTTTCCTGGGAAAGACTCTGAATTTTTAAAAGAGCTTCAGCACACATCAAAAACAGAGGTAGATCAATTCAAAGATGCCCTTGCTTATGTCAATCAGCATCCAACCTGGGCAAAAATGATCTCCGGCAGACCTGAACTTGACCTGTCTAACCGAATACGCTATATCAATCAAAATGGTGTCACGGTTTATGGCTCTGTTGTCACAGGTCCTTCTAAAGAAATTGAGAAATTTGTGAAGACAAAACGCATTAAAACGGCAAAAGTGAGCGAGGTGGAATTATGGAATTGGTAAGAATTTTTAAAGAGCATAATGTATTTGGCTGGATTTCTGTCGGCACAGCTATTTTATCCCTGCTTATGCTGAACCTCGCCATTATCAGCAACGTGACATTTTATTCTTTTCAAATGCTTCCTTTTGCAATGGCCGCAGTTCCATTTGGCATTATTGAACTGTTCATCAAAAAAGGCCGTACGGGCCCAGGTTTCCTAGGTGTCGTACTGAATATCTTTGTCATTGTTTGCGTCTATGCCATCGTATCAATTGATGTAGATCTTCAGTTAGGTTTTTAATGCCTCACAAAATGAAAAGCCAGTGCTACTTGACTGCACCAAGTAGCACTGGCTTTTTCTGTATATCCATTTATTTTTTATTTAATTCTAAGTGCTTTCTTGAATATAAGAAATACACAGCCAACCCGATAGCTAGCCAGATGAAGAAACGAACAAATGTGATGGCGCCGAGCTTATAAATGATGATTGAATAAAAATAAGACTCCCCTTTTCTTAACGAGTCCGTATTCATGTTATTTAAAAGCCTTTAGACTGGTAGTGAACTATGATAAAGGTCCACTCCTGTTGCGTAAATGATATATGAAAAAAGAGACTGTTGACAAAGGGCTAAAATTGATCTTTATTTTAGCCCTTTGTCTTCTTTTCAGCGTGATAGAAAACCTTTGCAGTCTAGGAAGGACGAGTTCCGGAGCGAATGTGACATTCGTGAGCACCGGCACGCAGGACTGACAAAGAATGCGAGGGTTTGTCTACACGCTGAGAGACTGCTCCATGAGCAGTCTCTTTGAATAGATTAGTTAACAAATGTTTTCGCTCCAAGGTAAATCGGCTTCCAATAGCTTGAATTCATATCACTGATCGTCACACCGTCAGAAGCAGCATGGATAAACTTGTTGTTCCCAATGTAGACACCCATGTGAGATGGACCAGATTTATATGTCGTAAAGAACACAAAATCTCCAACCTTCGGTGTTGAGACGCTCTTCATCGAGCCCCAAAAACCTTCTGTTGTTTGTCTTGAAATCTTTTTTTGCTTGTTAATGATATACCACATAAATCCGCTGCAATCAAAGCCTTTCGGTGTCGTTCCACCGCATTTATATGGTGTACCGTTCTGTGCTTTAGCATCTGATACGAGCTTAGACGTGTTTAATGAAGAAGTAGAGACTGTTTTTCCTTTGACAGGTGTTGTCTTCACTTTAGACGTCTTTTTCACCTTTAGCTTTTGTCCAATTTTGATGAGGTCTGTTTTGAGTTTATTTAATGATTTCAGCTCTTTCACTGTCATCCCATACTTTTTGCCAATTTTAGATAGTGTATCACCTTTGACAACTTTATGAGTGGCTGTCGCTGAAGCCGCTTTTACTTTTGTTGTTGTTTTTGATGTTTTCGTTGTTTTTTTCGAGGAAGTTCCATTTACTTTTAACGTTTGTCCAACATAAATCATGTCAGATTTCAGCTTATTGTCTGATTTAATTTTGCTCACGGTTGTTTTGTATCTTTTCGCTAGAACAGAAAGAGAGTCACCTTTTTGAACCTTTACTGATTGTGCTGAGGCAGCTCCGGCAAATAATGTCGTCCCAAGTAGAACTGCACTTGCAGCTGTGATCAATTGTTTTTTCATTTGTTCCTCCTGTATGTATCTATCGTGATCCGAATTTTTATCTACTTTCTATTATAAGGATCAAATACCAGAAGAAATAGTCTTGACTTCCTACGACATTATGCTTATTAATTCGGCAAAATTTATTTTTTTTAGGGTCCTTTTTATTTCATTTTTATTACACAATCATGAAAAAATGAATGCATCTTGTCATGGATAAATGATACATTCATTTCTCTTTTTGGTCTATTCTATGTAAAGTGGACCTTTACAATTTTAAAGCGAACTTTACCGTGCTGTAAAATGGAATCCACACTTCTGCTCTACCATTGTAAACGTAAGAGCGATACATAAAACAATGAGGAGGCAAAATGAATGAGTGTGTTGAAAAGCTCGAAAACGAAAATAGCCGCTGTGGCAGCAGCATCTGTGCTATCGATTGGCATTTTTTCAGGAATTGAATTTGGACAGGCTGACAAAGCTGAGGCTAAAAAGAAAGTAAAAAATGACGTGCAAAATGTGATCGTGCTGATTGGAGATGGCATGGGAACACCTTATCTTTCAACTTACCGCTCATTTAAACACAACGGAGACCTTTCAAAGCAAACAGCGTTTGACCCTTACCTCACTGGCATGCAAAAAACATACCCTGACGACTCTAAAAGTAACATCACCGATTCAGCAGCGGCCGCTACAGCCATGGCGACTGGTAAAAAGACATACAACAATGCCATCAGCGTAAACAAAAACGGCAAAAAATTAAAAACAGTTCTAGAAGAAGCAAAACGTAAAGGAAAGTCTACGGGTCTTGTCGTGACATCTGAATTAACAAATGCTACGCCTGCTGCATATGCCGCCCACGATGTGTCTAGAAAAAACACAGCAGCCATTGCCGATGATTTCTTCGATGAGAAAATCGGGAAACAGCATACAGTCGATGTCATGCTTGGCGGAGGACTTATCGATTTTGTTCGCAAGGATCGTGATCTGACGAAGGAATTCAAAAAAGCAGGTTATGATTATGTCACAAACAAAGCAGCCTTGCAAAAAAACAAAAACCAAAAAGTATTAGGTCTTTTTGCTGATGGCGGTCTCGATAAAGCCATTGATCGCGATAAAAACACCCCTTCTCTACAAGATATGACGTCCTCAGCCATTAAACAGCTGTCTAAAAACAAAAAAGGATTTTTCCTCATGGTCGAAGGCAGTCAAATTGACTGGGCGGGACATGACCATGATATTGTCAGTGCCATGAGTGAAGTGAAGGATTTTGAAAAAGCATTTGAAGAAGCCATTCGTTTCGCGAAAAAGGATAAAAATACGTTAGTCATTACGACTGCGGATCATTCCACTGGCGGACTTTCCTTCGGGGCAGACGGCTCCGGCAGCTGGGATTACAAACCTGTAAAAGCAGCGACAAAGACACCTGATTTTATTGCAAGCAAAATCGCAGGCGGCATGACAGTTGAGTCTGCGCTCAAACAATATATCAAACTTGATTTCACAAAAGAGGAACTCGCTTCTATTCAAAAAGCAGCTGAAACAAAAGATGCTGTTCAGATTGATGATGCGATTGAAGAAGTCATCAACACGAGATCACATACAGGCTGGACAACGTCAGGTCATACCGGTGATGAAGTACCATTTTATGCGTATGGACCAACAAGCCAGCAGCTAAAAGGTCTCATGGAAAATACAGATCAAGCCAAGCACATTTTCAAATTGCTTAAAAACCAATAACTTTGTGAAACACAAAAAAAGATGTCCTAGAGCAGACATCTTTTTTTGATCTTTTTTATGCGAGATATTTCCTATGAACCCCTTTTCCATCGTATGAAAACATCACTTCTTTTCCTTCAAGAACTGACTCGATATGCACACTTCTTCCCCACAGCTGATACAAATACGGGAGCACTTTTTCTAAGTATTTCAGGTCGAGCTCAATGCCTTCGTACCAATGTTTGATATAGAGTTCATTGTTTTTCAAATAGTCGCCATCGATCACGGTCAAATAAGGAAAACCGCCATTGACCCTCATGCTCACAAGCTGATCACGAACAGCCTTCCATTCTTTATCAATGACTTTATAGTCTCTCCCCTGCTTTTGAAACAAGTACAAGTCTTCTCTCATCACAAGGTCTTTTGTTAAGTAGTTTCGAATAAAGGAAATATCCGATTCAATTTCCCGTACTTCAAACATTTTGCTGCGGCCGGACCCTTCTGTCACACCTGCTTTTTTTAATTCTTCGCATGGGTTGTCATAACGCTCTTCAATATCTTCAAATATCTTCAGCCCTAAATAGTAAGGGTTGATCCCCGTCTTAGATGGCTGCACCACGCCTGCATTTAATTTCGCAAACTCAATCGATTCACTTGAATCTAAATCGAGCTCACGCATAATCCGCTGATGCCAATACGATGCCCAGCCTTCATTCATAATCTTTGTTTCCAGCTGCGGCCAAAAATAGAGCATTTCCTCTCTAAGCATGGTCAGTACATCCCGCTGCCACGGCTCTAGCTCCCTGGAGTGTGCCTCAATAAAGAGCAAAATATCTTTTTCTGGATTTGGCGGAAATTGCTTGACGGTTTTCTTTTTCTCACGCGTCTTTGGCTCATCCATTCCCCACAAATCATCATACGGTGTTTGACGTTTTGGTTTATCCTCTTCATATTCTTCTTCATCGTCCATATTCCAGCTTAATTTTGAACGAACAAGAGACGGATCAATATGCTCCTGCAGAGCCAATACCGCATCTAAAAAGGATTCGACTTCTTTTGTTCCGTGGATATGCTCATACTCTTTGATTCGCTCTGCCGCCGCAGCCATGCTTTCTACCATATCTCGTTTTGTGTTTTGAAAACGGCAATTATTTTTGAAGAAATCACAGTGTGCCAGTACATGAGCCACAATTAATTTATTTTGAACAAGCGTATTGTTATCTAGTAGAAAGGCGTAGCAAGGATTTGAATTGATCACCAGTTCATAAATTTTGCTTAACCCTAAATCATAATGAAGCTTCATTTTATGAAATTGCTTTCCAAAGCTCCAGTGGCTAAATCGTGTTGGCATTCCGTATGCACCGAACGTATAAATAATTTCCGCGGGACAGATTTCATACCTCATCGGATAAAAATCTAGACCAAATCCTTCTGCAATTTCTGTCATTTCATCAATGGCTCTTTGTAAAAGACGTTTTTCAGATACGCTCAAGGAAACCATCCCTCCTCATCGGACTTATCCCTACTATATGAGCGTATCTAAAAAAACATGATGTTCCGCCATTCGTTTAGACAACTTCCTTTTCTTTCATGGATTGCCCGCCGAATGCCTCGAAATGTATATTCTGTTCTGGAATTCCCATCTCTTTTAGGATATGGATCACCTCCTGTGTAAATGCTGGAGAACCACATAGATAAAATTGGCCTTTCTCTTCTCCAATCAATGATTGAAGGAATGGACGGTCAATCCGGCAAGCCGCCTTCTCAACCAGCTCGCTCTTTCCGGACTGTTCAAATTGCTCGTTACATAAGATGATGCGGCCATGAGAAGATGAAGTCAGAACGCTTTCAAACTCTTTTTCAAAAGCGGTTACATCCTCTAATCGGTCTGCATGAATCATCGTAAACGGCTGATTGTTGTGAGCTGCTGTTTTCACTAAGCCTACCATTGGTGTGACACCGGAACCGGCACTGATGAAATAAGCGGGCTCTTTTGTGTCTTCTTGCAAGCAGAACATTCCCTGCGGCATACTCACTTGAAGAACGCCCCCTTCTTCCATTTCATCATGCAAGAATGTGGACACATGACCATCACGCTTTACTGTGATGCGGTAATAAGACGGGTGATATTGATCTGATAAGCTGTATTGTCTGCTGCACACATAGGCTTCACCCGGCATATCTGCCTGCACAGTAATGTATTGACCCGCTTCATACATTGGAAGCTCTGATTCATCTTCTGGTACTAAATAAAAAGAGATAAGCGCTGGAGATTCTTGTTTCTTTTTCTTGATGACAAACGGTTTGACATCTGCCCATCCGCCTTTTTGTTTCACATTTTCATTCATCATTTCTGCTTCAATCGTGATAAATATATTCGCAATGATGTCATATGCGGCCTTCCACGCTAATAATGTGTCATCCTGCTCAGTTAATCCAAACACTTCTTTCATCGCTTTAATGAGGTGATACCCGACGATTGGATACTGCTCTTTTTTCACCATGACACTGACATGCTTATGGGCGATTTGTTTCACCGCAGGAAGCAATTGTTCTAATCGATCGATATGCAGTGCAGCTTGATATAGTGTCGCAGCAAGCGCTTCTGGCTGACTTCCGTTCATGAGGTTCGTTTTATTAAACTGATTGAGAAGCTCTGGGTGCTGCCTGATCATATTTTGATAAAAAACAGTCACAAGTTTTGTTCCCTCGGCTTTTAGTAGAGGGGCTGATTGTTTAATAGCGTTCATTTGATCTGTGGATAACATCGTTATTCCTTCTTTCAAAAGATGTATTTTAAATACATCTTTATCTTAATAGATGACAGCTTATAAAAGCAATATTTATAATACATGTTTTAAATGTTGTCACATTTAACACTTTCTCGACCAGTTCTTGTCTAAAATGTGTTACGATGATACAAAACTCTATTAGGTTTAGAGGTCGTCCAAATGAAACTTACGAATTATACAGATTTCTCATTAAGGGTACTCATTTATTTAGCGTCAAGAGACAACAATGAACTGTCAAATATTCAGCAGATTGCCGATATTTATGGCATTTCTAAAAATCATCTAACGAAGGTGATTTACCATCTTGGAAAACGCGGGTATGTGGAAACAATCCGCGGGAGAAATGGTGGGATTAGGCTGGGGAAAAGCCCAGATAGCATTAACATTGGGGAGGTTGTCCGCTATACAGAGGAAGACTTAGTCATGGTCGAATGCTTTGATCCAAAGAAAAACAGCTGTATTATCTCCCCGATTTGTTCATTAAAGCATGTACTTCACGAAGCTCTCACTGCTTATTTACGCGTTCTTGACCAATACACATTAAAAGACTTAACACAAAACAAAGATGCTCTAAGAGAGCTCCTGCTTTAGACGAAAGAATTTCATTTCTTTCGTCTTTTTCTTTACCTCCTTGTAATAATAATTTATTTAAAATTATTATAAATAAATATTGACTATCATGTTTGATTCACTATAATTAGGTATATAGATTGCTAGAAACCATTTTTTTGTTTACAGGAGGAGAAAAGAATGACAAATTCAAATCATAAAAATTTGACAACGAATCAAGGCGTGCCTGTTGGCGATAACCAAAACTCAAGAACAGCTGGTCACCGTGGACCTTCATTTCTCGATGATTACCATTTGATTGAAAAGCTTGCACACTTTGACCGTGAACGTATTCCAGAGCGTGTCGTTCATGCAAGAGGCGCCGGCGCTTATGGTGTGTTTGAAGTAGAAAATAGCATGGAGAAACATACAAAAGCAGCCTTCTTAAGTGAAGAAGGGAAACAGACAGACGTTTTTGTTCGCTTCTCAACGGTTATTCACCCTAAAGGCTCACCTGAAACATTACGTGACCCGCGCGGCTTCGCTGTGAAATTTTATACAGAAGAAGGCAACTACGATTTGGTGGGTAACAACTTGCCGATCTTCTTTATTCGTGATGCATTGAAATTCCCTGATATGGTTCACTCTCTTAAGCCAGATCCTGTAACCAATATCCAAGACCCTGACCGTTATTGGGATTTTATGACCTTAACACCTGAATCTACTCACATGCTTACATGGCTTTTCTCTGACGAAGGAATCCCTGCGAACTACGCAGAAATGCGCGGTTCCGGTGTCCATACGTTTAGATGGGTGAATAAATATGGAGAAACCAAATATGTGAAATATCACTGGAGACCATCAGAAGGTATTCGCAATTTATCCATGGAAGAAGCAGCAGAAATTCAAGCAAATGATTTCCAGCATGCGACAAGAGATCTTTATGATCGCATTGAAAAAGGCAACTATCCAGCATGGGACCTATATATTCAGCTTATGCCGCTTAGCGATTATGATGAACTTGATTATGATCCATGTGATCCAACAAAGACGTGGAGCGAGGAAGATTATCCGCTTCAAAAAGTAGGACGCATGACACTTAACCGCAATCCTGAAAATTTCTTTGCTGAAACAGAACAAGCTGCTTTCACGCCAAGTGCACTTGTTCCAGGTATTGAAGCGTCTGAAGATAAACTGCTTCAAGGTCGTCTTTTCTCATATCCAGACACGCAGCGTCACCGTCTTGGTGCGAACTACATGCGCATTCCGGTCAACTGCCCTTATGCACCTGTGCACAATAACCAACAGGATGGCTTTATGACAACGACTCGTCCAAGCGGTCATATTAACTATGAACCAAACCGTTACGAGGATCAGCCAAAAGAAAACCCTCACTACAAAGAAAGTGAGCCTGTTCTTCACGGTGACCGTATGGTGAGACAAAAAATCGAAAAACCGAACGATTTCAAACAAGCTGGGGAAAAATATCGAAGCTACTCTGAGGAAGAGAAACAAGCTTTGATCAAAAACCTAGCAGCTGATCTCAAAGATGTAAATGAAAAAACGAAATTACTTGCGATCTGCAATTTCTATCGTGCAGATGAAGATTACGGACAGCGTTTAGCGGATTCACTCGGTGTGGATATTCGCTCATATCTTCAAGGAAGCATGAAATAATTGAATTCGTGTTGAGCACCTCTTATCAAAAGAGGTGCTTCAGATTGTTGGACAAAGGGCTAAAATGATCTTTATTTTAGCCCTTTGTCTTCTTTTCAGCGTGATAGAAAACCTTTGCAGTCTAGGAAGGACGAGTACCGGAGCGGAGCGAATTTGACATTCGTGAGCACCGGCACGCAGGACTGACAAAGAATGCGAGGGTTTGTCTACACGCTGAGCACCTCTTATCAAAAGAGGTGCATTTTTATAACCGAAACACATTAATACTAATCAAATGTCCGGTCACCGGGTGAAAATAAATTTCTGCGTGTGCTGCAAAAAGTGTCGACCCTTCCTTCACCGTCACGCGAAACACATCTTTTGTTTGTTCATCATTTACTTTTGTTCGTCCAATGTACTGATAGTCGTTTAAAGCGGCGCCTTCATACTCGTCTTGCAATGCGGTATAAGCAAGTCTTTCCCAATTTTCAACGGGCTGCACCGCTGCTTTTGATGCAGGATGGATCATGAGACTGCCGAGCAAAACCATTCCTGCTGCAAAAAGCATCCACAATTTCGGCTGCATGATATCATTGATCTCACTTTCATGTATATTTTGATTAGGTTTTGCTGAAGAATCCTTTTTCATACATGAAGCATTTATTCAGCCTATAATTCCCGGTACGCAATTCATGCGGTCACCAACTTTTCCCCTGAAAAAGTCGATATGTTCCGTGCAAACTAATGAGGACTTCTCAAGGGAAAGGAGAAGGTTTCATGAATGTGGCGGATTATGATAAGGCACTTTATTATACGCATCGCTCGCAATGGGATAATTTACTTATTCTTATGGTACGTACGCAAGATGACTTGCTCTCGAAACGTATTGAGCATTTCTTACATGCGTATCAATTTAACCGAAACGATGCAGATGTTGAAAAATGTTTATACGGGCTCCTGCAGTACATTGATCATGCTTCAGAGGCTGCTGCTGCTGAAATTTATTCAGAACCGCTGTACACATAAAGAAAAAGGCTGATTTTCAGCCTTTTTACATACGTTTAGCAGTGCCAAGTGATTGGAAACTTAAAGTGGCCTTTCATCCATGTCTCTTTTGTGAAAATAACAGCACATCCTCCTCATTTGGCGTCGTGACTGCATGTTTATATTTTTTTCTGTCAAAGCAGCTCTTTTGACTGATTTTTTTGATAATCCACTGCATAAAGAGCCGCTTGGGTTCGATCTGCCAGCTCTAGCTTTGATAATAAATGAGATACGTGCGTTTTGACAGTTTTTTCAGAAATAAACAGCGCTGAGGCGATTTCTTTGTTGCTTTTACCCTTTGCAATTTCAAATAGGACATCACGTTCTCTATTGGTCAGCTCGTTCATTTGTGCCCATTTCTGCTCTTTTGGTTCTGTCAGATGCTGCACAAGGAAGGTCGTGATATGACCATCTAATTGATAGGTGCCATTTTGTACTTCAATCATTGTCGTGAGCAGTTTTTCTGGTGCTACATCCTTGAGCTGATAGGCTTTCGCCCCTGCTTGAATGGCTGGTATGACATAATCTTTATCCGCATAGCTTGTCAAGATCACAATGCGCGTATCCGGCATTTCCAGCGTCATTTGTTTCGTTGCCTCAATGCCATTCATAACGGGCATAGAGAGGTCCATTAAGACAATGTCAGGCTGCGTTTGTCTGACAACTTCAAGCGCCTCTTTTCCATTGGATGCCTCACCAACGATGTCCACATCAGGCTGTGTTTGCAAGAAAAACACCAGCCCTTTTCTCACAATATGATGATCATCTGCAATGACTACTCTCACGACGACCCCTTCCTTTCTTGAGAAAATGGCACTTTCACATGAATCGTGGTTCCTTTACCTAGCTCAGAATCAATACAAAATGTACCACCTGTTCTTCGGATGCGGTCAGCCATCCCTTTCAGCCCTAGTGAAGGAAGGCTCATTTGCTCGTCATACTGAAATCCTTTTCCGCGGTCGATGATTTCCATCTCAAACGTGTCTGCCGATTGCTCGAGTTTGACCTCGACTTCTTCTACTCCCGCGTGTTTTTGACAATTATTCAGCGCTTCTTGACATACGCGAAATAAAGTTTCATGCCGCGAATGATCCATCTCCATACAGCCTGATAAAGATAATGTACAGTTCAATCCTAAGAGCTGTGCGTACTCTTCAATCGCCGTCGTAAACCCTTTTTCAAGTCCTCTTGGCCTTAGCTGCCAGATGAGCGACCGCATTTCAATGAGGGCATCTTGTGACAAATGCTGAATAAAATCAATCATTTCCCCTAGATTCTGATCGCTTGTCATTTGACGGGCAGCCTTTGCAGTCAGACTCACTGAAAACAGCATTTGATTGACAGAATCATGTAAGTCCTGCGCAAGCCGGTTTCTTTCTTCCAGAAGTGCATGCTGCTGTTCGTTTTGTACAAGCTTCATTCGCTGAATGGCGGTGCCAATTTGAAACGCAATGCTTTCAAGCAAATTCAGCTCTTCTTGCGTAAATGTGACTTTTCCTTTTGCAGCCACATTTAATAAACCGAACGTGCGCTTACACGCTTTGAGCGGAACTGTCGCATGATGTGTAATGCCTTCTGTATCCCCAAGCTTTTGCTCGATGGCCGTTTCAATCCGTTTACAGTTGATAATATTGGTGGCTGATTGCAGTGATCCCTTTGTGTATCGATTAATGCAATAACAGTCGTTTTGACACATCAATTGCTTTTGGTGCTTTGCAAGTGCTTCAGGTAAAGATACCTCTGCCATCAGTTCATACGAGCCGTCTTCTTCTATAAAATAAATCCATGCTGTCTGAAAGCCTGTCACATCCATAAGCATATGGAGCACTTCATGAAGCGTGTCTTTCATTTCCAAGCCTTCATTTAACTTTTCAGCAATTTCTTTTAACGTTTTTAATGTTTTAACCTTCTCTTTGTATTCTCCCATGCTGTTTCCCCCCGGCATTTGCTGCCTCCTCTTATCATTATGCTGATTATACCATGAGCACCCTTTTGTCTCTTTCTCAAAAAGGATGATTTCTTCTCATACTTTTGGCTGAGAAAAAAGCCATCATGCATTCACACGATGGCTTTGTTACTTTCTTTATTTAGCTGTTTCTTCAACAATATCATAAACGACTTTCATCACTTCTTCTGATAGATGCTTCAGCTTTTCTTCGCTATCTGTTAAAGATGAGCCTTTAACTGCGATATAAAATTTCACTTTAGGCTCGGTACCAGAAGGTCTTAAGCAGAACCATGAGCCATCCTCAAGGAAATATTTCAGCACGTTTGATGCCGGCAGGTGAATGGTTTCTTCTTTCTTTTCTGTCACGAGATGTCTTTGACTTGATTGGTAATCCTCAATGACAGTGATGCGCTGACCGGCGATGGCAGCTGGCGGATTTGTTCTAAAGGTATGAAGGATCGCTGAAATTTGCTCTGCTCCTTCTTTTCCTTTTAAGGTTAATGACTTTAATCCTTCCCGGTAAAATCCAAACTCCTTGAAAATATCGACAAGAGCGTCGTACAATGACTTGCCTTGTTTTTTATAAAAAGCAGCGACTTCAACGGCTAACAGCGCTGCTTGCACCGCATCTTTATCTCTGGCAAAATCACCGATCAAATAGCCATAGCTCTCTTCATAACCGAATTGAAAAGTGTATTCTCCACTTTCTTCAAATTGCTTGATTTTTTCTCCAATAAATTTAAAGCCAGTAAGCGTGTCAATGGTGTCCGCACCAAATGCTGATGCGACAGCACGCCCAAGCTCACTTGTAACTATGGTTTTCATCACAACTGGACGAGGCGGCAGCTGACCTAGCTTTTGTTTTTCGGACAATAAATAATGAAGCAGCAGCGCTCCTGTTTGGTTCCCTGTTAAGACTGTAAATTCTCCCTCATGATTTCTGACGGCAATGCCTAACCTATCTGCATCAGGATCTGTTGCTATGAGGATATCCGCATTCTGCTTTTCACCAAGTTTCATGGCATATTCAAACGCTGCATGCTCCTCTGGATTTGGCGATGTCACCGTTGAAAATTGCGGATCTGGTTTTTCCTGTTCAGGCACAACGGTCACATGCTGATAGCCAAGAGCCTGAAGCCCATTTCGGACAGGTTGATTGGCGGTACCATGAAGCGGGGTAAACACCACTTTGACATCGACTTCATCTGCAAGCTCAGGATGCACACTGATGGTTTTTAATTTTTCAATATAAGCACGATCAATTTCTTCTTCAATCATATGGATGAGCCCATTTTGTTTCAACGTTTCTTCTGACTCTACTGAAATCGCCAGTTCATTTTCAATTGCATCTACTTCTTTAATGACTAGATCTGCTTCAAATGGAGGCAGCTGGCCGCCATCTTCTCCATATACTTTATAGCCATTATATTCTGGTGGGTTGTGACTTGCTGTCACGACGATACCAGCAAATGCATTCAGCTCCCGAACAGCAAATGAGAGTTCTGGTGTCGGACGCAGTTCGTCAAATACGTACGTTTGAATGCCTTGTGAAGCAAGCGTTTTGGCTGCTTCCATCGCGAATTCAGGAGATTTATGGCGTGAATCATATGCAATGGCGACGCCTCTTCTTTTTGCATCCTCTCCATGTTTCGCAATATACGCAGCAAGACCCGCTGATGCTTTACGAACGGTGTAGACGTTCATTCGGTTCGTTCCTGCACCAATTTCTCCGCGCATTCCTCCAGTTCCGAACTCAAGGTTTTTGTAGAAGCAGTCTTCAAGAGCTTGATGATCATCTCGATGCGCCTCTAGCCATTCCCTTAGTTCAGTATCCAGGTGCTTCTCATTGATCCATCGCTCATAATTCGTATTCCAACTCATGGTCGTCCTCCCAGTTCTTTTCATCAATAAAATAATATCTACTGTTATTTTATATGGAATCACCCTTTATGTCATGCTATATCATTGGCAGATGGAAAAATGATGAACAAATATAAAAAGCCGATACACGATCGGCTTGAGACTGTTGACAAAGGGCTAAAATGACCTTTATTTTAGCCCTTTGTCTTCTTTTCAGGCGTGATAGAAAACCTTTGCAGTCTAGGAAGGACGAGTACTGGAGCGGAGCGAATTTGACATTCGTGAGCACCGGCACGCAGGACTGACACCGAATGCGAGGGTTTGTCTACACGCTGAAAGACGATACGCGATCGGCTTTTCTCTTATTCGGCATCAAGCGGTACGACTGCTTCATGGAATAGTTGATCTAATTCTGTTTGATGTTTTTGTTTTGTCGCTTCATCCCAGCCAAAACGATCTGCCATATAGTCAACGACAGGCTGTGCATATTTTTTTGCCCAGTTGATATTAAATAATAGGCTTCCTGTTCTTCTTAAGAAGAAATCGACAGGTGTAACGGCTAGTTCTTCTTCGATCGCATAGACAAGCTCTGCCAGTACGTACGCTGGAATGTTTCGTTTGTCTGCTTCGCCTTGAAGCTGCTCCACACGCTGGAAGAGACTGCTGACGTTTGAGCCGTATTTTTCGGCTAGTTTTTGAGCAATCGGTTCTGTTAAACCAACGGATGCTCCTTCTGCCGTTTTCGCTTGAACAAAGGATGCCATATTTTTAGAACCGCCTACATGCCCACCTGAAACTGGCATATGTTTCGTTTTACATGATCCATAATCTTTTCCAGTTTCCTCCTTCAGTCCATCACGTACAAGATCCACAATGTGCTCAGCCATTTTACGGTAGCCTGTTAATTTACCACCAGCGATGGTGATCAAGCCTGAAGATGATGTCCATACCTCATCCTTACGAGAGATTTCTGAAGGGTCTTTTCCTTCTTCATGAATGAGCGGACGAAGACCGGCCCAGTTGGATTCAACATCTTTTTCCGTAATGTTGAGATCTGGGAACATGTACTGAATCGCTTGGATGACATAATCACGATCTGCTTTTGTCATACGCGGATGTTCCAGCTGTTTTTTGTATACCGTATCTGTTGTTCCAACGTACGTTTTGCCTTCTCTCGGAATCGCAAAGACCATGCGTTTGTCAGGCGTGTCAAAATAGATCGCTTGTTTTAACGGGAAAACCGATTGGTCGAATACTAAGTGAATTCCTTTTGTATGCTGTAAGTGTTTCCCTTCTTTTGAATGGTCCTTGTCTCTTAGCTGATCTACCCATGGACCTGTCGCATTGACAATCTTCTTCGCATACACATCATATGTTTTCTCCGTCATGACATCTTCAATGACAACGCCGACAACTTTTCCTTTATCATAAATAAATTCTTTTACTTTCGCATAGTTGACAGCTTCTGCACCGAATTTCACTGCCTCTTTCATGACTTCAATTGTGAGGCGTGCATCATCTGTACGGTATTCAACATAGTAGCCGCCGCCTTTTAAGCCGTCCTTTTTCACAAGCGGTTCTTTTGCAAGTGTTTCTTTCGCACTTAGCATGCTTCTGCGTTCGCTATGCTTTACTCCAGCTAAAAAGTCATACACTCTTAGACCAATTGATGTTGAAAACTTACCAAATGTACCGCCTTTATGCATCGGAAGAAGCATCCATTCTGGTGTTGTCACATGCGGACCATTTTCATATACAATGGCACGTTCTTTACCGACCTCTGCCACCATCTTCACTTCAAATTGCTTTAAATAACGAAGCCCACCGTGCACAAGTTTCGTTGAGCGGCTAGACGTACCTGCTGCGAAATCCTGCATTTCCGCAAGACCGACACGCATCCCGCGTGAAGCCGCATCAAGTGCTGTACCGGCGCCTGTAATACCCCCACCAATGATAAACACATCATATGGTTTTTTTGTCATTTCCTGCAGCATTTGTTCTCTTTCTAAGCTAGAAAAAGTCATCTCTTGTTCCTCCCATGTTGTACGGTAAAGAAAAAGAGACCGCAAACACCCAAAGCGTATTTCTACACTTCGGTGCCTGCGGTCTCTCCAGTTCTCCAACCGTTCTATTAACTTACTTGAAGTATACCATACTTTTTGTTTATTTGAAAGCTTGAGCTGCTTTTACAGCCTTTTTCCACCCGCTGTATAACGAGTCACGGCTGTCCTCTTCCATCTTAGGGTCAAAGCGCTTTTCAAGGTTCCATTGTTTTGCAATGTCTGAACGGTCGTTCCAGAAGCCAACTGCTATTCCCGCAAGATAGGCCGCACCGAGTGCCGTCGTTTCATTAATTTCTGGACGTTCTACTGGTACATCCAGCAAATCACTTTGGAAGCCCATTAAGAAATCATTCTTCACAGCCCCGCCATCGACACGCAATGTTTTTAATGAGATGTTTGAATCCTTTTCCATCGCATCTAAAACATCTTTCGTTTGATAAGCAAGTGATTCCAACGTTGCACGGACAAAGTGCTCTTTAGAAGTACCGCGTGTTAAACCGAATACAGCGCCTCTGACATCACTATCCCAGTAAGGTGTGCCTAGACCAACGAATGCTGGAACGACATATACGCCATCTGTTGACTCGACACGCTTTGCGTAAGCCTCGCTGTCTTTCGAGTCTTTAAACATTCTCAGTCCATCACGCAACCACTGAATCGCTGAGCCGGCTACGAAAATACTTCCTTCTAAAGCATATTCAACTTTACCGTCAATGCCCCATGCAATCGTCGTTAATAAACCATGATCCGACTTAATGGCTTTTTCCCCTGTATTCATCAACATGAAACATCCTGTACCATATGTGTTCTTCGCCATTCCTGCTTCAAAGCAAGCCTGACCGAATAAAGCAGACTGCTGATCTCCCGCCGCTCCTGCGATCGGGATATTTTTACCGAAGAAGTGATAGTCCGTCGTTTCACCATAAATGTGTGAAGATGGTTTGACCTCTGGAAGCATAGAAGCAGGTACGTCTAGGATATCAAGTAATTCTTCGTCCCATTTCAAATCGTAAATGTTGAACATTAACGTTCTTGACGCATTGGAATAATCTGTGACGTGTGATTTTCCGCCTGTCATTTTCCAAATGAGCCATGTATCGATTGTGCCAAACAATAAGTCGCCATTTTCTGCTTTCTCACGGGCACCTTCTACATTGTCCAAAATCCATTTCACTTTTGTGCCTGAGAAATAAGCATCGATGAGAAGACCTGTTTTATTTCTAAACGTCTCATTGTGTCCTTGGGCTTTTAACTCTTCACAAATGCCAGACGTTTGTCTAGACTGCCAAACAATTGCATTATAAACTGGTGCGCCTGTATGTTTATCCCAAACAACAGCTGTTTCACGCTGGTTCGTAATTCCGATACCCGCAATTTGATCTGCTTCAATGCCAGATTCAATTAAAGCGGTTGAAATAACAGATAGAACAGAGCTCCAAATTTCGTTTGCATTATGTTCTACCCAGCCAGGGTTCGGAAAATATTGATTAAATTCTTTCTGTGATGTATGTGCAATTTTACCTTCTTGATCAAATAAGATCGCTCTTGAGCTTGTTGTCCCTTGATCTAATGCGAGAATATATTTTTCTTTTGCCATGGTGTTTTCCTCCCCTTACATACTTTCATTTACAGCATTTGTTTGGTTTTTCGTAGAGACATAGAGTCCTAACAATACCACAACTAAAATAACGCTTACAATCCAAAAGACTGGAGTGACGTTCGCTTTAAAGGCTGCATTGTAGAAAACACCGCCAAATGCACCGCCTAAAATGGGACCAACAACAGGAACCCAAGCATATTTCCAATTCGATGGACCTTTACCTGGAATCGGCAGAATTGCATGGGCAATTCTTGGACCTAAATCACGTGCAGGGTTGATTGCATAACCAGTTGTTCCACCTAATGAAAGACCAATCGCTACAATTAAGAAACCAACAATCAGCGGATTCACTCCGTCTGCAAATTTATTTGCACCAATCGCTAAGATTCCTAGAACCAATACAAATGTACCGATGACTTCACTGAGTACGTTTGCAAAGGTATGCGGAATCGCAGGACCAGTTGAGAATACACCTAGTTTTGCACCTGGATCGTCTGTTGCTTTCCAGTGCGGTAAGTAATGTAAAAAGACAATAATAGCTCCGAGTAATGCGCCAAGCATTTGACCGACAATATACATTGGAACATCAGCCCAAGGAAAACTTCCTTCTAGAGCAAGACCAATTGTCAGCGCCGGGTTTAAATGCGCCCCGCTAATTCCTCCAGTTGCATAAGCTGCAATGGCTACTGCAAATCCCCACCCGAAAGCGATTACAATCCAGCCGGACTGATAGGCGAGCGATTTCTTTAAATTTACGGCCGCACACACACCGCCTCCAAAAATAATGAGCAGCATTGTACCTACGACTTCACCCCAAAATGGTGTCATGAAAAATTCCTCCTCTGGTTCGATTGCCATCCCCTATGAATGTGTAGAAAAGATAAAGAAAAAAGATCCACAACAAACATACTTTACATCAGGGTCATTTGTCACCTAGTAAAGCGCTGTTGTGGATCTCCGTTTCTCCATCACATGATATTAACTTAGTGCTATAGTATCAGAGGATGAAAACGTTGTCAATCAATTTTCACATTTTATCTTTTTCACTTTTGGAACGCTTTCCAAAGGTTTGTGTTCGATGTCGTCACAGCTGTTGCTCCTGCTTCAAGCGCTCTTTCCACATCTTCTTTTGTTCGGATAAATCCCCCTGCAAATATTGGTATTCCAGTTCTTTCACGCACTTCTGTAATTAAATCTGGCACGACCCCCGGCAATACTTCAATAAAATCCGGACGATGTTTCCCGACAAACTCCATGCTTTTTTCCATCGCACTTGTATCAAGTAAAAACATTCGCTGAATCGCATATACCTTTTTTTGCTTAGCTTTCACTATGACAGAAGACCTAGTAGAAATAATTCCTGCCGGCTTCATTTCCTGACAAATAAATTCCGTTCCATATTCATCATGTTTGATCCCGTGAATGAGATCGACATGGACAAACATTTTTTTGTGATGGGCATTCGCCTCATTCATGATGCCCTTAAGCCTGCCTAAGTGAACATCAAGTAAGACTCCATATGTAAATGGGCTTTTTAAAAATTCCTCAAATTGCTTCATATTGCGAACAGCAGGTAGAATGGGTTGATCATGAAAACTCATATGCCGTCTCCTTCTAAAGTGTATTGGTTCAGCCTTCTCCTTACAGTAATAGAATCTCTTCTTTTTTTCAATACACCTAGTGTGTCCCATTGCAGATTTCACCTAGCAACTTGATGAAGATATCTTATTTATCGAATGAATAGATCCCGCACATAGAAAAAAGCAGAGAAGTCTCTCTGCTATAGCTGTGCCATGCTTTCTTTTAAGGTGTTGATGATAAATGCCGCGTCTTCGTCTGTAATATTTAGCGGTGGTGCAAGCTGGGCAACGTTATTATAGCCAGCGGCCGTATCACCATTTTTCCCAATGATTAAACCGCGTTTTTTACATTCTGCAATCAATTGACCGACAACACTAGGATCAGCTGGCTTTTTTGACTGTTGATCCTGTACAAGTTCAATCCCAAACAGCAAGCCTTTTCCTCTGACATCACCGACAAATGGATGTTCTTTTAACTCTTGCAAACGTTCGAGCATGTCTCGACCAAGTGTGTCAGAACGTTCCACTAATTGCTCATTTTCTATGATATTTAGGTTGGCAACTGCAACCGCACAGGAAGCAGGGTGACCGCCAAATGTATTGACATGACGCAGCCGGTCATACGTATCTTCTCCTGCATAGGCTTCATAGATTTCCCGTTTGACGCATGTTGCAGAAAGCGGTAAATAGCCGCTTGTGATCCCTTTTGCCATTGTGATGATATCTGGCTTCACTTCCTCATGCATAAAACCAAACCGCTTTCCTGTTCGGCCAAAGCCGCATATCACTTCATCCACGATGAGGAGCGCTCCATGAGCTTCACAGATGTCTTTGACCTTTTTCAAATACCCTTTTGGCGGCATTAGGATACCGCCTCCCGTAATAATCGGCTCCATGATGACCCCAGCAATGGTCTCACTTAATTCCCACGTCATCGCTTGATCAATCGCAGCAGCACTTGCCAAATTCTCTTGGTCCTCTGGGTGCCGATACAGATCAGGAGGCGCGACGTGGATGAAGCCCTGCCCTAATGGTTCATATTTATATTTACGCTGCGCTTGACCCGTTGCAGCAAGAGCTGCTGCTGTATTGCCATGATACGATCGATATCGGGAGATGAATTTTGTTCGTGTACTCTCTCCCTTTTGCGCATGATATTGTTTTGCGATCTTAAATGCGGTTTCATTGGCTTCAGAACCGCTGTTGGAAAAGAAGATGACATAGTCACCCCCAAGCCATTCACTTAGCTTCTCAGCCAGCTGAATAGCTGGTACATGGCTTTGTGTAAGCGGATAGTAAGGCATCGTATTTAATTGCTTATACGCCGCTTCTGCAAGCTCTTTTCGGCCATATCCGGCATTTACACACCAAAGGCCTGACATCCCGTCTAAATATCGATTCCCATGAATATCTGTCACCCATGCGCCTTCTGCCTCGTGAATGACCATGCTTTCATTTTCTTTGTTTGTCCCTTTCATATGATGCCAGATCAACTGATCATCTTTTGCCTGAAGATTTTGAGCTTGCTCATGTATTTTCATCTTCCCACGCCCCCATGTATCCGTTTTCATCATTAAAGAAGCTTAGACCGGTCCAGTACATTGCCTCTTCATTCATTATATGGATGAAAAGTGAGGCATATGAAACTGAAACAAGGCCGCCTCTAAGAGAGAACCAATTGTTACTTTTATTATAAAAAAGGGGCCAGGCAGATTACATTAGACAGATCGTCAACTGATTGAAAAGAACCATAAGACATTCTACTTGATGCATTCGTAAATCTAACAAACCTCATTAACGGCGATTCCCTTGCAGAAATTCATAAGCAAGGATCGCAAATTCAAGCGCTTGGCGTTTCGGTGCTTGCATCATATCCTCTCCAAGCAAAGCATGCAGTTTATCCAGTCTATGATAAAGTGTCTGCCTGACAATATAGAGCTGGCTTGCTGTTTCTTTTTTAGATCCGTTCGTCTGCAAAAAGATATTCAGCGTTTGATAGAGCCTCCCGTTATTTTGCTTATCATATAAAATCACCGGCTCTAAATACTCCTTTACCATGCATTTTAATAGACCGCTTTCCTTCATAACAGGCATGAGACGGAGCATATGTAAATCTTGATAAAACGGGCTTTCCACTCGGTGCGGCATTACTTTTTTTAAATGGAGCACTTCTTTCGCTGCTTGAAAGCTTTTTCTCATATGCTGAAACTGCTCACAATATTGACCGATGCCAAAATTGATCACGGTTCCGCGAGGCTGCTCACGATCATATAATTGCCTCATTTCATTTGCTGCCTTCTCTGCTCGCTCCTTCCAGTCCTCTACCTTTCTCGTGTTCAATAAAATAAACAAGGTTTGTCCTTGATGCTCATAAGCGATCAGATGGAAACCGGCACGCTGAAAGATGGAGCGGCAAGATACGAGAAAGTAAAGATTTCCTGCAATTTCTTCGATTTGATGATGTTTTTGAAAGAGCATGACTACACAGCCGGTTGGTTTTTTCAGTCCTTCCGTTTCTTCAAGATGCTCTAAAATGTCTCTTTCTGTATGCTCTTCTTGGAACCATTTTTGCAGCCATTCATTCTCTTTTGTCTTCTTCAGTTCTTCAGTATAAAGCTCTCTTAAGGTTTGCTGGGCAAGGGCATTCGCTCCCTTATCCATCACGAGCAGTTCAAATTCTGAGAGTGTGTTCGATTGATGAATGAGCACAAGATCTGCAAATGTCTGTTTGAGTGCGAGGACTTGTTTTTGAGTCACTTCGTATCCTTTTGGCAAGGAAGCATACTGCAAATAATTTATGACAAGCTCGTCAGTTTGTTTAGAAGAATCACATAAAATAATCGGCTCGCCTTGAACAGGTATGAGTAAAAGAATGCCTCTTAAGTGCTGATACACTTGATCTAAAATATCCATCTGCGGATGAGGGGTCAGTAAAAGCTCATTCAGCTTTGATGATAGTGCTTCTAAGTCGGCCATCATTTGATACTGGCGCTCGATCATCATCGTATGAAGATGCTGCGTGATGTTGACGAATTTCACTTCTTTTGTAAACAGAATAAGTGGAAAATCTCTTTCTTCTGCATAGGCCATCAGTTCTTCCGGCACATCGAAGCGCAGCGGAACAAATTCAATACACAAGCCGGCTGCACCTGAGTCAATCAGCTGCCTTAAAAACTCTTTAAATACATCCAACTGATCATGGAAACCTGCGGCCGTTGTTAATATAAGCTCGCCTCCATTTAACAAATCCTCTACAGCAGGTACTTCTAACACATGTATCCATTTGACCTGCCGAAACAGTCCCTTTTCCCCAGCTAATACTTTCGCATGCGTAAAATACTTCGTTTTCAACACATCACTCACTTGAAAATGAACATCTGTATTCATTCATATGTCCCCCTTTGTTTGCCGTCCCCTATCCCAGAGGGTGCATGGATAAAATCCATAATAAAACAGGTAAAGTGACGATACTTAAGATTGTACTGAGAAACGTCGTGCTTGAGACAAACTCAGGCTTCGTTCGAAATTGTACAGCCATCAGCGTTGTATTCGCTGCTGTCGGCATGGCTGCAACTAAGACCATAATTTGTTTCACCAAATCATCTACCGGTAAAATGAGCGTAAAGCCGAATGCGATCAGTGGTGAGATAAACAGCTTCAACAGCACAGCATAGGAAATATTTCGATACTCCACTTGTTTAAAAGAAATCACTGCCAGCTGCATGCCTAATATGAGCATAATCGTCGGTATGGCTGCATCCCCAACAAGCTGTACACCCGTCATGAGCTCTTTAGGTAATGAAAGGTCAATGAGCTGAAATAATAGACCGATGAGTGCCCCATAAGCAATCGGCATCCGCAGCACTTTTTTCAAAACGACCCTTAGATTTCCCGCATCCTCTCCGCCCTTGGCTGCATAATACATGCCGATTGTACTCATGACAAGCTGCTGAAGAACCATTAAAACGATTGCTATATCTAAGCCAGCTGCTCCGAAAACAAGCAGGACAACGGGCGTACCGTAATTCCCATTATTCATAAATGCTGACGACAGAATCATGGCACAATACGTTTCATTCGAATAACCATAAATCCGAGATAAAATGAAGACACATAAAACAAGTGACAGGCAAAGCCCTACGACAAAAATGGATAGGTACACATAGTCCATCGATACTTTGTTTTGATAAAAGGTTTCAAACGCAAGAAATGGTGACATTAAATATAAAGACATTGATGAGAGCGTATGTATGTCAAAACCAATTGCCTTCTGCCCGATATACCCTATGAGGAAAATGCCGAACACTGGCATTAAGACAAGTAAAAACTCCATGCTGCACCTACTTTTCTCTAGATGAATTCCTTATTCCTTTTGCTTCCTCATTATCATACCACTGATAAACAATAAAAAAGAAGCACCCTTATGAAAGGTCGCTTCTCTCCTCATCCATATAGAACACTTCCCACAAATGACCATCAAGATCCTGAAAGCTCCATCCATACATGAAATCATGATCCTGCTTTTCCTTAAACGGCGAACCGCCTGCTGCAATCGCTTGCTCTACCAGTTCATCAACCTCTTCTCTTGAATCGACCCGCATGGAGATAATCACCTCAGATGCCTGCTTTGCATCGACCAATTGTTTCTCTGAAATGGATTGAAAATGCTTAAGGGATAACAGCATGACGGTGATCGTGTCGTCAATGACCAAGCAAGCGGCCTGATCATTCGTAAACTGCTGTTGGAAGTCAAAGCCGAGCTGCTCAAAAAAAACCCTTGATTCCTTGACATGCTTTACCGGCAAGTTGATATACAAATGTTTCGATTGTCGTCCCATATTCCTCTCCTTTTTGAACCCATGATCTCCATTCCAGTATATTCGTCTTTTGCTTCGGCATCCCTTTGTCACATGAAAAAATAAGCGCCAAGACCCATTACCTTATTTTAACAAAAATGTATAATAAATATCGAACACAATACTAAATGAACTAGGAGGTTTTCATTATGAAAACAATCGCAAAATCTTTGATGCTCTCCACTACTGTCCTTTTATTCGCTTCACCATTCACACAGACAGCTGATGCTGCATCGATTCAAACTAAGCAGGTCACAACAGAGAGTGATTTTCAGCTTCCTTCAATCACCGACACAATTAAACAAAACATTGAACTTTCATTTCAAAAACAAGAAAAATGGTTACAAAAATTAGAAGTGATTGCAGGACAAGAAAAGCGTGAACAATTTGAACAATTTTTCAATCAACATGTAGGGCCTGATTTAAAAAGTCTTTTAGAAGAGCCGACTCTTACATGGAAACAAGTAGATAAAACGATTTATCAATCTCTCGTCAAATCAGGTGTTCCATTTTTAGCTGCCAAAAGCTTTGCTCACATTGCTACATCAGCATTAAAGAAAATGTAAACATAAAAACAAGCGCCTCGCATCATAACGGGGCGCTTCTTTTGGTTATTTCTTATATTCAATATGATACACGTCTCTTCTTCGGTCCTTCAGCTGGCGTACCGTGCCATCTTGCCGCTGTCTTCTTAAAATTTCTAAGTCGACATCACCGACGACAACCATTTCAATATTTGGATTACATTCTCCTACAATCCCATCTCTTGCAAATTCAAAGTCAGAAGGGGCAAAAATAGCAGATTGTGCATATTGAACATCCATATTTTCGGTTTGCGGAAGATTTCCGACAGTTCCAGAGATGACGGTATAAATCTGATTTTCAACCGCTCTAGCCTGCGCACAGTAACGCACCCGTAAATAGCCTTGGCGGTCTTCTGTACAGAACGGAGTGAAAATAATTTTTGCTCCTTTGTCAGCAGCAATCCGAGCAAGCTCAGGAAATTCAATATCGTAGCAAATTTGGATCGCGATTTTGCCGCAGTCAGTATCAAATACCCGGACTTGATCACCGCTTGAAATTCCCCACCATTTTCTTTCATTCGGTGTGATGTGGAGCTTATATTGTTTTTCAATCGTTCCATCACGTCTAAATAAATACGCAATATTGTAGATTTTCCCTTCCTCTTCAACGAAGTGGGACCCACCGATAATGTTAATGTTGTACTTCACAGAGAGATCTGTAAACAAATTAATGTAGTCCTCGGTATATTCCGTGATCCGCTGTACCGCAAGACTTGGTGATCGTTCTTCTAAATAAGACATGAGCTGTGTCGTGAAAATTTCTGGGAAAACGGCAAAGTCAGCCGACGCATCTGATGCGACATCAACGTAATACTCCACCTGATTCATAAATTCTTCAAAGGAATGAATTTGTTTCATCGCATATTGAATCACACAAATTCGAACCGGGAAGGCCGATTTATAATATCTTTTCGATTGCGGACGATAATCTACATTGTTCCATTCCATTAACGTCGCATATGTGCTAGACGCTTTATCATCCGGCAAGTAATTCGGATTGATCCGCATGAGACTAAATTCATTTAACAGCTGAAAAGATAAAACTGGATCATAAATTTGGTGCAGCATCACCTGCTCAACATATTGGCGAGGCGTCATTTCCTGTTGATATTTATGATAATTCGGGATGCGTCCGCCAATGATGATGCTTTTTAAATTTAATCTTCTTGCTAAATCTTTTCTAGCTTCATACAAACGATGACCAATTTTCATGCGGCGGTACTCAGGACTAACCATCACTTCGATTCCATACATGTTCATTCCATCTGGATTATGATTCGTGATGTACCCATCATCTGTAATGTCCTGCCAAGTGTGCCGATCATCGTATTCATCAAAGTTAATTAATAAACTTGAACAAGAGCCAATGATTTCTCCCTCAAATTCCGCACAAAACTGTCCTTCCGGAAAATACTCGAGATGACTTTCAAGATGCTCTCGTTTCCAAGGATCCATGCCCGGAAAGCATACCTCTTGCAGCGCAATGATTCGGTCAATATCTTCTTCCCTAATATTACGGATCACCATTCTTTTTTCAAAACGCGTTAAATCTAGTTTTTCTGCCATGATGTCTTTGCCCCCTTACTGGTCCTCTTTTTCAAGCTGATGGAATAGCTGGAGCAATTCGATTTCAGCCATGGATTCTAATCTGACATCATATTCTTCAAATTGCAGCGTGCTCGTCACTTTGTTTGGCACGATGACACATTTCATGCCTGCTCGTTTGGCAGCAACTGAGCCATTCACAGAATCCTCAAATGCCACGCAATCTTTCGGCTCTACCCCTAAGCAGCTTGCGGTTTGCAAATAAAGTTCTGGATTTGGTTTGACTTCTTCCACATCATCAGACGTGCGGATACATTCAAAGTAATCAAAAAGACCAATTTGCTTCAGGTGATCAGACACCCATTTATAATCTGAACTGGAAGCAAGTCCAATCTTGATCCCCAGCTCCTTAGCTGCTTCTAAATAAGCTTCTACGCCAGGTCTTGCTGATTCGTCCTTCATTCTCTTTTGAAAACGGGAACGCCGGTCCGATGTGAGTGCCTCATGATCTAACGTCTTCCCTAACTGCTCTTCCAAATATTCAAATGGCTTAAAGCCTGCCTGCGTCCCAATGACATTCCCCCATACAGAAAGAGGCAGCTCCGATTCATGCTCCGCAAACATTTCCTGTAAAACTTCATATTCATGTGTTTCTGTATCTAAAATTAATCCGTCAAAATCAAATATAATCGCCTTTACCAACGAGGCCACTCCTTTTTTTTACGAAAGTCTGAAACATGATACTCACTGCTATCATATCGTGAATAAAATTGACTTTCAAAGATGAATGTCTGCTAAAATGATTATGTATAAAAGGAGCCTGCATCGTTTTGTCAGGCTCCTATCATGTTCGATTCATTCTGCAAGAGGTCCAAGCGCTCCGATTCGTGGAGAAATAAGCAATGTTGAAAAAGAGCGGGTTTGGTATTACAGATGTTGAAGGTTTCTCCGTTCCCTTAAAAATAGTATGTGCGACCACCTTGTAAGTTAACAAGGAAGTTCACACCAACTTTTACGCATTTTGAAGGTGGCGGCTCACAAAATCGTCTAAGTCAAACGGAAAAGAAAAGCCGCACGCATTGACCTGCTCACGGTTCCGCTCGAATAACTCACGATCTTGTTTTGTTACATGACGTTTAGGTTTTAAAATAATGGTATGTAATAGCTGAAGGCCCGATAAAATACGAAAAGCATCATCCATCGTCCCGTTATAAACCCCATCAATGAATGTAAGCGGGCGCTGTTTTTGACGCGCTTCCTGCTGCTCTTCATTGACAACATGGGATAAAAGATCTTCAACATCCTTTGATATTTCTTCAATTGCCTGCTCCTGCAGGTCTGTAGCAGCTTTCATTAATCTCACGTGACATCTACCTCTCTGTCGTTATTTCTCCATTCAGAATAGCACAGAAAAAAAGGCGTTCGCCAAGGTAAGTGTTTCCTATATATACCCAAAGAGAGGAATCGATATCATGATCATAAAAGGACACACACTCTCACTAAAAGTAGGTGAGCAGCAGCATGGCACTTCATTGAGTCATTTTTTAAAAACAGAAGTGTCTGCTTCTAAACCGATCATCCATTTTTGGATGGAGCATCATAAAATACGTTTAAACCAGAAGCCTGCCCTTCACGCAGCAAAAGTCAGTACAGGTGACCAGATCATCATCGATTTATTTGAAACGGAAGAAAGTGATGTCACGCCAGAATATGGTGAATTAGAGGTGCTGTTTGAGGACGAGCATTTATTGATTGTGCAAAAGCCAGCTGGTCGACCGACGCATCCGAATGAGAAAGGACAAATGGGCACACTGGCCAACCTTGTCGCCTTCCACTTTCAAGCAAATGGGGAAGAGAAGCGGGTGAGACATATACACAGGCTTGATCAAGACACAAGCGGCACCGTCATTTTTGCAAAGCACAGGTTAGCACATGCTGTCCTTGATCAAATGCTTTCTAAAAAAACGATTAACAGAACATACATCGCCATCGCAGAAGGACTGTTCAAGAAAAAGAAAGGCACCGTCAATGCCGCAATCGGCCGTGACAAGCACCATGCAGTCAGACGGAGAATCTCTCCTACTGGACAAAGTGCTGTGACTCATTTTCAGGTCATCGAAAACAATAAACACCTACAGATGACAGCCGTCAAGCTTCAATTGGAGACGGGAAGGACGCATCAAATTCGTGTCCATCTTAGCAGCCTCGGGCACCCTTTAGCTGGAGATACATTATACGGCGGTATACGTGATCGTATAAATAGATGTGCCCTTCACGCCAAAAAAATAGACATGAAACACCCATTTACAGGTGAGCATCTCACCATAGAGGCGCCGCTTCCACCTGATATGGCAGAGCTAATGGACAAGATCATCCATTAAACGAACAAGAGCCTGCATATGAACAGCAGGCTCTTGTTCCATTATACAGATGCTCTTTTTGCATAAATAATGTACCGCTCTGGTGCATTGCCGACAAAATGGAATGGATAGCATGTAGTTAACGCCAGCTCTTCTTTTTCATTCTGCAAGGTGATAATGGATGTATCATGCTGATCCACAATTTTCGTATGCGTGATTTCATAAACAAACTCACCATACGGCACAGTGATTTTCAGCTGATCCCCAATGTCCAGCTCCCCTGTCCGGCGAAACACCGTATCCCGGTGACCTGACAGAACGATTTGTCCATTCTGATCAGGGTAATAACTGCCTTTATAATGCCCTACTCCTTTGGCAAGGTCGTCCGCATCTGTCCCCTCGACAATGGGAAGGTCTGCTTTTAATTTCGGAATCGTCAAAATGCCAGCAGCTTTCCCCATTTGAGGAGCAAACTGCTTCTTTGACATCCCTTGATCGACCGCTACGGCCTTCTTCGCTTCTTCTAATGATTGTGCTGTTTGAAGATGAGTAGAGGCGATTTGCCAAATTCCCCAGCCGAGCAGGACAATACCTGCTGTCATCACAGTAAGTGCCAGCCACTTTTTCATGCTTAAGCTCCTTCGTTTGATGAACCATTACATTTTATTTAGATGATACTCCTTCAGCTTGCTGCTGCCTTTTCTTCTTGTTTTGCTTTTTGAATTCTTCCCTCTTTTTGATACACAATGGAAGCACCCTCAAAGCTCTTCACAAAGGAAGCGGTTGCTTCTAAATCTTCTGGGCCCGTTTCAGGGTTTTTCCCTAGCCGGCCTATCGGCGCATACTTACTTCCAGTTGCGGTTGCCATGAAGTTATTCACCGTGAGTGTATACGTTTGATCGAAAGCAACGGCTGAACCATCTGGCAGCTTCAAGTCGACTACTTTATATGTTAACGGATCATAGGAATATGAAAAACCCGAAATGCTATAATCTGGCCCAAATTGAGGAGATATTTGTGCTTCAATGATCTCAACCAAGTCCTTCCCCTTAATCTCCAGCTTGACTAAAACATTGCCAAATGGCTGAATATTAAAGAGATCTCCCCAAGTAATCGGCCCTTTTTCGAGGTTTTGCCTGATGCCACCGCCATTCATCATGGCAAAGTCACTTTTCATTGAATATCTCATGCCATCCGCAATGAGGTTACCGAGCGGTGTATCTCCATCATTTGAATAGCCGCCTTCCATTTTTACGCCTGCTTCTCCCACAACCTCACTAATGATTGGCTCAACTTCTTTTCCGTAATGAGCTAAAATGGCGGCTGCTTCCTTGTCTTTTTCAATACTAGATTGGTCTACATATTGGATGTTAGCACTCTTTTTGACAATATCCTTCGTTTTCCGGTCAAGTGTTACATTGACCTCGCCAATTGCTTTCCCATATTCAAAGGCTTGAACGATTCGTTTCCCATTGACCTCTCCATTGACCACTTCGTGATTATGTCCTGCAAAAATGACATCAATTTCGTCATCACCTTCTTTGGCAAGCTTCGCACTCTCCCCAGTAATGGTATCGCCATTTTGAGAGGCTGTCATATGAGCCAGTACCGCAATGGCTTTGACCCCTTTTTGCTTTAGTTCCTTCGTTGCTTCATTGACGGCTTTCACTTCATCTGTAAACTGAATGTCTTTAATCCCTTCTGGCATCACCATTCCTGCGGCTGACTTCGTCACAACAC
Source organism: Bacillus sp. A015 (assembly GCF_053851875.1). Classification (NCBI taxonomy): domain Bacteria; kingdom Bacillati; phylum Bacillota; class Bacilli; order Caryophanales; family Bacillaceae; genus Bacillus; species Bacillus sp. A015. Next base: position 37,514 of record NZ_JBSPZB010000016.1, on the reverse strand, counting down.
CGATAAATGCCACAGGAATTCCTTCGACATCTATGATTTCATAGGCAGGTAAAAGCGGTTTGCCAGTATCCTTGTATTCACAGTTCGCACAAACGAGCGGAAAGTTCTGGCCATCATACCCCTTTGTGCCTTTAGGGTGATCTCCGCCATTTAAGATACGCAATAGCTCGTCTACGCCTTCATCAAATTCATGATTGCCGACCGTGCCAACATCAAAGCCAATGTTCTCCATGAGTTCAACTGTTGGTTCATCTTGCAGAAGAGAAGATACCGGAGAGCTTCCACCAATCATATCCCCTGCATGGACCGTAATTGTATTTTTGTGTGCTGCTTGTTTTTGTTTCATATATGCCGCCACATAATCCATTCGTCCGTACATTCCTTTACTGCCATCACCTTTTATATCCAGCTCGTATTCTTGATCAATTTTACCATGTAAATCATTTATGCTTAAAATCGTTAATGGTACTTCGCTGGATTCCTCTGCCGGCTGATATCCAGCTTGCTCTGCTTCCTCTTTTGAAGCAAAAAAGACACGTTTATCTACGTCTACATCTTTCCAGTTTTCAGGGGATACATAGGTTTTCGCAGATGAATCACCGACATAACGTGTGAGTCCTTTTTTCTGCTCGCGTGCTCTAAATTCAAACGGCTGTTCCAGCAGAGGATCCGCTTCGTTCCAAATACCCAGCCCTTTTTCCTTCGCTTCTTTAACTGCTTGTTGGAACGTATGATAGTCTTTTTCATCTCCAACTGGCCAGATGAAATAAGTGGGGGCATATCCTTTTTTCACAAGCTCTAAATTCGTATTGACCCCTTTTTTGGTTTTCACTTGAGCTAGCAGACGTCCGTAGCCATCCTTCGCTTCAGGACCAATTTTTAACGTGACTTTATCACCGCTTGAAAGAAGCGATTTTAAATAGTCAGTCGCTTGCTGTCCAAAGCGCAGTTGGTTTTGATCTAATTCATTTGTTGGCTTATGATAGGTTTCAGGCGTGTCCATATTGACAAAGCGCACCTTGGTTGTACCTAGCACAGGCTTTTTTAAATGAATGGTATCTCCATCCACCACACGGTCAACCGTTGCCTGATATTCTTTCTTGATTTTCGGCGGCTTTGGCTGGCGTTTCAGCAGTTTGACATCATCCTTGTGTCTTGGAAGCATCTGCAGCGTATCGTACCTGCTTAAAACCCCTGTAAACTCATACCATTTCCCTGTCTTCACCTGATCAATGGCACCTGTATCGGCCATCACTCTAAGGATAGTACTGTGATATTTTTTATCTATGATGACCACATTGTATCCACCGCCAGCAGGCTGATCCGGCTTTGATTCTGCGTAGCCTTTTACCTTCACAAGTCTTCCTTCATATTTACCTGCCTGATCCGTTTCCAGTTGTTGAATGGAGACTCGTTTCGGCGCTGGCAATGTTTGATTCACAGCATCTATCTTCAGGCGGTTTTGAACTGGCACAATTTCGATCAGCCCTTTATAAGACGTAACCTTGCCAGTCACCGTCACCTTCATGCCGGCTTTCAGTTCCGGGAAACTTTTAGGCTGCGCTGAATAAATATTGATTCCAGCTGTTTTGTCTTGAATATATGTTGATAGTTTCCCATTGCCTATAGCGGATTGATCTGCTGTCACAATTCCGCTCACCATAACCGTCTCTCCTATCAGCTGACGGGCTTTCTTGATCTTCATTGGCTTCATTTGTTTCCACACGGTTTCCTTCTTCTCAGATGCCCTGGCCTGCTCTGCTGCCATCATGCCAGGCAGTAAGGATTGCAGACTAAAGATCACCAAAACCAAACAACAGATCATTCGAATTGATAGAATACGTTTCATTAGATCTCTCCCCTTTGAACTTCATCTCTCATAGTGTACAAAGTAAATATTGATGTTGAATGGATTTCATGTAAAACTTATCTCCATCAACTCATTGGAAACGTAATAATCACCCGTGTCCCCTCAAGGCTTTTGCTTTCAAAACGAATGGTGCCGCCATGGCTTTCAATGATTTTAATGGTCATCATCAATCCAAGGCCCGTCCCTTTTTCTTTCGTTGTATAAAAAGGTTCACCCAGTTTCCCAATTTCGTCTTCTGGTATGCCCTTTCCTTGGTCTTCAAATATCAACATCATTTGATTGTTTTTCAGTACCGAGGTCACTTGGATGACACCTGTCACGCCATCCATGGCTTCAATTCCGTTTTTAAGGATGTTCAGGAAAACTTGTTTCAATTCATTCGGTATGCCTTGAATGTTTGGCAGTGACGGAGAAAGGTTTTTTTGAATGGACACGCCTTTTAAGACCGCCTGCGATTCAACGACCATGATGACTTCTTCGAGCAGAAGATTGACATGTACCGGCTCGAATTTCACAGATTTGCTTCTAGAAAGCACTAGGAATTCGTTAATAATCGCCTCAAGCCGATTAAACTCTGACATCATCACATCTGCATAATCCTTTTGATACTTTTTACTTTGAATCATCAGCTGTAAAAATCCCTTTAACGACGTAAGCGGGTTACGTATCTCATGTGCAATGCCGGCTGCAAGCTGGCCCACTGCCGACAGCATCTCAGACTTCATCAGCATCTTCTCTGACTGCTTTTGATTTGTAATATCCTCCGAAATCCGCATCACGGTTGACTGCATTTTGTCCGGGTCATCTATTCTGTGTAAAGAAACTCTCTCCCATCGTTCGCGTCCTGATAAATCCTGAAAGTAAAGCTCACCTGTCCAGCTGCCATCTCTTAAACAAACGTCCCATTGCTTCACTAGTTCATCACATTGACACAGCGAATGATAGACAGAAAAAATATCTTTGCCGATGAGATCATATTCATGCTGCTGTACAAACTCACAAAAGCGCTGATTCACACATTGGATGGTGCCTTCCTCTGTTGCGACAACAATATGAATATGGCTGTTATCAAGCGCTGTCACCGCAAGATGAAGTGACTGTTTCATTTTCGTCATTTCCGTCATTTTGATCCATGTCATCACCGCCCCCTCATGATCCTGATCATAGATAGGTGTAATGTGAACAGTGAATTGTTCTCCTTCGTTCGTTTCAATTTCACGTTCGATCACGCGCCTGTCTGATATGACGGATTGAATATCATGATAAAGCGTTTCCTGTGTTATTTTCTTAGCCATCGACTGAAAGGATTGCTGGTGCCTTATTTGAGCTGAAGTAAATAAAGAGGCAGCTGTAGGAGTGTAATAGCGAATATTCATGTCCCGGTCCACAAACAACGTCGCAAGCTCTGGCTTCACAGAGGGGCGGTACAGTTCTTCTCTTGTCACCTTTAAGTTGTTTATGATATTAATAAAATGTTCGTGTTTTTTCTCAAGCTCCTCTATTTGCGTGTTTTTCGCTTTTAATTGAGCCCTTGCCTCTTGCTCTTTTTGTTTGACTTCATTGAGTTCATTTTCTAAATCGACAATACGCTGTTGATAGACTGAATTCTGATCTAGCATCCCTTTGTCCCTACCGTTCTTTTGATTTTTTCCTCTCTCATTCATCCGAATAAGAATGACGTATACTCCCTTAAAACGGCGGTCAAAACTTTTCACGGTAAAATCTGCATACTGCTTTCTGCCTTTTTCCGAAATGAGGACGTGCTGAAACACAACCTCTGTCTCATCTGTCCACACCTTTTGAAAGGTTTGGCTCAACATCTCTTTCATATAATCAGGTGTCACATATTCACATGATTGATCTGGCACTTCTGTATGCTCTAGGAAAGAATAGGCACCCTTAGATATCGCCAGGATTTTGTCACAATCATTGATCACCATGCATGCGTCATAATCCTTCCTCACTTCTTGCATATATTGTGCAGCTCGCTCTTTTAACTCCACATAACGAGCATCATGTGTCCAAGGTACATTGTATTTAGGAACGTTTGAATGGGTGTAAATGTTCCACCTTTCATTGAATAAATGAAACAAACGAGGGATATTGGGTACAGTTTCATTTGGCCCTAATATCAACATTCCTTGATCCTTTAAAGCATATTGGAATCGGGACAATACTCGTTTTTGTACTTCCGTCTGGAAGTACATGAGAACATTTCGACAACTGATAAAATCGAGGTGGATAAAAGGTGAATCGATCAATAAATTGTGAGGAGCAAAGACAATATGTTTTCTAAGCGACTGCTTCACAATAAAAACGTCACCTTTTTTTTCGAAATATCGCGCCCGCCATTTTTCCGGCATCCTTGCCATAGACTCTACCGAGTAAAGACCTTTACTTGCCGTTTGAATGGCTTTCCGGTTGATGTCAGTTGCAAATACTTGAAGTTCAATTGATACTTGCCTTCGCTTCATTTCTTCTAAAAATAAAATTGTAAAGGAATAGGCTTCTTCCCCTGTAGAACATCCAGCGATCCAAACGCGGCATCGAGATGTCCCGTTTTTCATCGTATTCTCAATAATCGACGGTATGACTTTCTGTTCACATACACGAAAAGCTTCCATATCTCTAAAAAAAGAAGTCATGCCGCTTAACAGCTGTACATGTAAACGCTCAAGCTCATCTGGTTCTATTTCTAATAAACGATCGTACTCAGACAATAATGAAATTGGTTGTTTTGCATTTCGCATTCTCTTTTGAATCACAGAGAGCATTTTTTGCTTTTCATAGGGTGAAAAGGCAATACCTTTATGCATTTCAAGACGTTCAACAATTCTTCCCAACACGGGATCTGCCACATCGACATGTGGGATGTTAATGATGTTGGTCATATATGCTGCAAGGGTAGAAGGGTCTTTAAAATGTTGATGATAGATACTGTCTAGTCTACTATCTGTCTCACTGCATGATAAGGCTGTACCGCCTTGATCAACCAATTGAAGCAAACCATTCCCCACACAAAAGCCTTTTTGAAAAAAGATGGCAAAGGCCTCTTCCTTTTGCACATTGGCAAGCGACTGAAACAACGAGTTGACAGCGCATGTCTGATCAGTTGAAAGCTGCTCTGATATGTGCAGACGCTTGTCTTCTGTCAATGTCACAACCGCACCCTGCGGACAAAAATAAATCGTGTTTTTCATGACTTTCTCACCATGTTTAATCGTTTTTGCCCGGTAGCCAATCGGTAAAACAAGTGCTTCCACATCCGTTATACAACTGGCCGTCACACGATTTTGCACAACAATAAAAGAGGCATTTAGCTTGTGTGGAAACGATTGAAAAAAAGCCTCAAGATGGTGCTGTTCATACGGCGAAACTCCGATGCCAATCACTGGTGCCTGCACAAGTTCATCTTCTATCAAACGATTAATGATTTTGTCCTGCATCTGGTACCCCCATGTTCATTCGTCTGATACTTTTTTTCGACAAAAAGGAAGAAAACCCTCTAATTGTAAATAATGTTTTTGCATGAAAAAAGGAAAACATCCTCACATTAAAACAGATTGTATAAACCAAAAGGAGGAATCTCTATGCAAAACGATCAGCAACCATCCGTTCAAGGAACTGCCCCCCAGCCTGAATTCAACCATGGCGGACATGAATTATTCGATTTACATGAAATTTTAGCAGGTACGATCAATATTTTGGATCAATATATGATTTTACGACAATTCATCCAAGATCCAGCATTATCCGACATCTTAGATCGACAATATCAATTTGTTTTGTCCCAGTACAATGTCACTGTAGATTGTTTTTCTACTGGACAAAAGCCTAGTGAAGAAACTGCCACTTATATGATGAAAGAAGATACACAGGTGACGTATGGGATTAAACCTTCTCAGCCGAAGAAGCCGAATCAGTCATTACAAGATGTAAAAGACTCAGGCATCACAGGGCATATGCTCGGCCTAGTCAAATCACACGCAGGGCTACTTTCGATGACAGCATTAGAAGTAACCAATCCTGTTGTCAGACGTGTGCTTGCAGCGCAAATTCCGAACTTTATCGAAATGGCGTATGAAATTTTCTTGTATCAAAACAAACATGCCTACTATCAAGTTCCGCAGCTTTCTAGCCAAGACATGCAAGCCATGACATCTACTTTCGTTCCGTTGCAGGGGCAAGTACAAATGCCGCCAAGCAAAGCCAATCAGCAAAAACCACTTCATTAAACAAAAAAACAGCTGACCCATTTCTCCGGTCAGCTGTTTTTTCTTTGATACATCACTTTAAACTGTTCTTCAAAGTCAGTTAGCCGCTGCCCTGTCGCCTGTTCAAAGCCTCTATCAAATCGGCCCGTTTTCGCCGTTTCCTCCATGATCTCATGTATGATGCTTCGTCCGTAAAGCTGCACTAGCTCATAGATCATATAATAGCTTTGTAAATAAACATCCGTCTCATAGAGCATACGAGATTCTTGCCAATCTTGATCAGAATGAAGAGATTGAAAAGGAACGACGTCGAACCGTTCAGACGTGGCGTTTAACACGTCATAGGCCGTCCATTCTGCTGTTCCTTCATGGAACCAAAGAGGAAAGATCACTGGAGACACCTTGTATGCGTGCACCTTTTCATAGAAAACCAAATGCGCATACTCATGAATGAATAGCGTGTTGAAAAAGTATAAAGGCAGTGTCTCTTTCTTTAACAATTCTTCACGTTTATCTGGGTATAATCCAATCATTTGCTCATCATCAGAGTAAAAACCCGTAATATGTTTGATGCCGGCAAATTGTTCGATCGTATCCTTATCATCAAAATAAATAATGTCTAAAGGTTTGTCAGTATTAAACTGAAACACCGACGCTGTTCTCTTCTTTGCCTGATCCAAGGCCTCTATTGTCAGATCGACAAATTCAGCCTCTTCCTCTGCATAGTAAATTCTGATATGCTCATAGACCTGCTTATTGAGTCCCTCCGTTAATACCGTTTTAGGAGAAAACTGCTGCTCTAAATATTGTTCTGTCAGCTGAAACGTAACATAAATCAAGTACGCGGTGAAAGCATAAAAAATAAGACCTGCTGCAATCATTCCGCCTACAAGCTTTTTATGAATCAATGACGGCTTTGCTTTCATTTACTCCCCACCTGAATTCATCCTGCAACCTCTTTCTCTTTCTATGAAAAAACAAAGATCAACAAGAGGTGATATATTTTTTACTTTATGCAGTCAGGTGCGCAAGGTGCGGTTCCAAACAAAAAAGCCGCATATGACATACGGCTTTTGTCGTAGCTATTTTGATTCAGGGAAGATGCGTCTAACGGTTTCAGTAAATTCATCGAAGAATCCTGAAATTGGCTCTCCGCTTCTAATACGCTTTCCGTACCCTTCCATACGATCAACAAAGTCTGGATTAGTGGATACATACACGTTATTAATTTCTTGATCCGTTGATTTTACTTTGTCTGAAATTTTCTTCTTTAAATCGTCTGTCACATCGCCGCTTTTATTACCTTCAAGCACGACGGCAACAAATGCATTTTTCCCTGTGACAAGCACGTTAGCTGTTTTCACTTCAGACATGTTGGCTACAAGCTCTGATGCCTTATCTGCCTCTTTGACGTTCTGAGGTGTTTGGACATTTGGCTGATCCTGTCTCATATTGTCGTTCTTATATGTGACATTTTCATACTGTCGCTCCATTGCTCCTCTTCGCTCATTTCCTTGGTTGTTCATTCCACATCCAGTGGTGATCAATGTTGGAACGAGTAGTAAAGAAAGCATCCATTTCTTTTTCATCAATTATTCCCTCCTTTTGATTATAGGTTTTTCATTCAATCAACTTTTTATGCACACATTCTCTATTTCAGCAAAATGAATTCATAATTCAGCCTCGTTTGGTCATCCTAAACATGATGAAAGATCATCACGACCAAATGGAGGGATTCGTTTGTTTAAAAAAAGAACAGGCATGAGCACTGGCACAATAATCGCTGCTTCAACAGCCATCATTGCATTATTCTCCCCAGTATTACGGAGAAGGTTGAGAAGCATGACTCAAATGAATATGTTTTCAATGATGAAAGGCAATGCTCATCAACATCAAGAGCCGTTTCGTCATGAAACACACTCGCACAAAGAATCAAAAGGGACTGCTGAAGTTGGGCAAATGATCAAGCAAGCGTTCACAGCTGTCCAACCAAATCACACGAATCAGCATCAGTCAGCATCAAGAACACATCAGCCAAAAGAGTCTTATGCACAGTCTCTTCACATTGATGAAAGTGTCATGAATGTGATGGATGATGAATCCATCCAGCAAGTGATCAATGACATCGAGCACAAATAAGTCAAACAGGAGCCTTTCTAGAAAAAGGCTCCTGTTTATTCTCCTGAAAAATGTTCTTTGACCATCAGACAAAAGGAAGGTAAAAAAGTGATTTCAACCGTTGTGATAAACCGGTCACGAGTATCTAATATGAGCAACAGCTCTTTCTCCTTTTGCCGGTCCTTTTTAATCTCTACATGACGCACGGTTTTAAAATCATATATCCCTAAAACCGAAGCGTTCATTTTTCGAACGGCCTTTAAGTAGAATTCTTGCATCTCGAGCGACATGGTGACCACGAATTACTCCTCTTAGTTCTCAAATCGAAACGTCACATCTTGATATTCAATCGGCATCTGTTGATCAAGCTCTTCATCAGGCTCTGTTTCAAAAAAAGAAAGCCAATCCGTTTCATCTGGGAATCGTTTTCTCCGCATTCTTTTCAAACCTCTCATAATTGAAATTTTTATTAATTATCCCTTTTCCCTTTTCTTTTGCAACAAATTTTAGTAATTTTAAAAAGGTGATTTTATTTTGCTAAGAGACCTCTTTATTAATATAACAATTCTTGTCACTTTCCATTATTTATTTATGCTTGTGTTTAGAGAGAATTTTTTAAAGAAAGAAGATACCTTGCTCAGACAACTATGTAAAGGCATGCTTTCTGGGTTACTCGGTGTCCTCATAATGTTTTTTTCTATTAAAGCAGGACCAGCCATCATCGATTTAAGACATATACCTCTTATTTTAACAGCATTTTATGGAGGCATCGCGCAAACGTTCATTGCGGTATGTGTTGTCATTATTGGTCGATTATTAATCGAAGCCAACGTCGGTTCTTTCATCAATATTTTTTCCATGATATTTATCGCCACAGCCTCTTTTTTGATTGCTGAACGTCATATCAATCATGTCTTGAAAATGCTGTTATCTATTACGATCAGCAACGTGATCGCAACCATTTTGTTTATCACCTTCGCACATGAAATATCATTTGAAATGCATTTCGCTTATTGGATTTTCTCGTATATTGCCGTATTATTTAATTTTTATGTCATTGAGCAACAAACAAAAGCCTATCAGCTGTTAAATTTGTATAAATTCCAAGCTCATTATGACTTTTTAACAGGTGTTTTAAATAAACGGAAATTTGATGAGGTATTAAGTGATGCTTTTTCTCTAAAATTAAAGCAGCCTATCCATCAAATGTCCCTTATTTACCTAGACATCGATTATTTCAAATCCATCAATGATCAATATGGACATCATGAGGGAGATATCGTTTTAAAAGAAATCGGGACAAGGCTGATCAAAAACACAAGAAGCTCTGATTATATTGGACGGATCGGCGGTGAAGAATTTGCTGTGCTTCTACCGAATTGTTCAGTTGAAAAAACATGGCAAATTGCAGAACGATTGCGGAGAAAAATTGCGGATCAGCCGATTTATTTACAAAATGGAATGTCCATTTACATTACTGTGTCACTCGGATGTGCTTATTATCGTGGAACAAGTGCAAACATCAAACAATTACCGATTATTGCTGATCAGGAACTCTATAAAGCGAAGCAGTCAGGCCGAAATCAAGTGAGCTTTTCAGAGAGAAAAAGAGACCCTTTGGCATAGGCTTTTTCCTCAATTTGCTAGCACTAATTATTTTTAAAAAAGTTTTCGTATAACAGTTGTTTTTTCCCGCAAACACTGGTAAAGTAAAGGTAATTATTTTTGTTCGTATCATCTTTAAGAAGAAAGTTTTGAAAGAGTTTTCGTCTTTGAAGTTTGTGTAAGAGCAAGAATAGTGAATTTAAGCGTTAAGATCGCTTTAGGAGGAAATTTCATGTTAGAAGGTAAAGTAAAATGGTTCAACTCTGAAAAAGGTTTCGGATTCATCGAAGTAGAAGGTCAAGACGATGTATTCGTTCACTTCTCTGCTATCCAAGGCGAAGGCTTCAAAACTTTAGAAGAAGGTCAAGCAGTTTCTTTCGAAATCGTTGAAGGTAACCGCGGACCACAAGCTGCTAACGTTAACAAAGCGTAATTTAAGAGCATCTGCTCTTTTAGCACTTTATAGAGTGAAGGAAAACCGCTCGGCTTCTGCCGGCGGTTTTTTTATGCAATCAAAAAGAGAACCTGACGAGAGGTTCTCTTTTTATTTGTCCTTCTGCTTTAGCTTCTGCAAAGCAGAACGATACATATCATCATTCATTTTTGTCTCTGGTTCTTCTTTTTTGACAGGTGGTTCTGGCTGCTTAAACTTTTGAAGCGCCTGTCTATAGAAATCGTCGCCAGACACGTGTTCGTCCGTTTGAGAAGGCTCTGACGCTTTTTCTTCTTCTTCAGGCTCTACAGGTCTCGCCGCAACTTCTGGCTCACTGCGCGGCACGTCAGACTGATTAGACACACCTTCTTTGATCTCTTCCTTCTCGACCGAAGCGTGTCTGACATTGAACGCTACTAATCCGATAATGACTAGAACAGCAGCTACTAACGCTACAATAATCGTCGCCAAAAGAACCCTCTCCTTATCGCTTAAATGACGCAGTGACTGATGCTACACGTCTTCCTAATGCTTTCCCGAGTTCAATGCCTTCCGTAGAAATCAATTCATCAGAATCAATTGGACATGTCACACCTGCTCCATAATAAGAGCCGTATAAAGCATTCTCTGGAACATTTCCAGGAAGGCCTACCACAAGCATCCCTTGATGGAACATTGGCGTAATCAAATTGTGCATCGTCATTTCTAAACCGCCGTGCGTTGTAGCAGTTGTACAGAAAACAGCACCGACTTTATCGATGAGTTTTCCTTCTGCCCATAAGTAGCCAAGACGATCAATCCATGTCTTTAATCCAGAACTAATGGTACCAAAGTGACCAGGGCAGCCCCAAATGATCGCATCCATTTGATCAAGCGTGCGAATATCCGCATCTTTCACATGATCAATGAATACTTCAGCTTGCTCTGTTTCACCTGCGCCTGCTGCAATAGCTTCTGCAAGTGCTTTTGTATGGTCACCTTCACTATCGTATACGACATAAATTTTCATGTACGGTCCCTCCACACTTATCTTGCATCTTGGTTTGCTTCCTTAGGTGCTGGAAGCAGCGTCATTTCTTGTTTCTTATGCTGCTGATCTTTTCGTTTTTTATCCTTACGTACATCTCTCAGGAACAAGCTGAGAATGACACCGGCCGCACAGAATAATGTGACCCACATGTAAGCATCATTGATGCCCATCACGTTTGAATCGACCTGTGCTTTCGTAAAGAGCTGGGTGGATACATATTTTTGAGCAGCTTCAGCTGTCATGCCCATATGATGCATCACATTCGACACAGCCGCTTGGAATGAATTCATAAAGAACGGGTCAGAAGTATTTGTTTGATCCGCCATATTGGAATAATGGAAAGTTGTCCGATTCGTATAAATCGTTGTGATCAAACTCGTACCGATTGAACCGCTTATTTGTCTTAATGTATTAGACATCGCTGTACCATGACTGTTTAAATGCTGTGGTAATTGGTTCATCCCAGCTGTCATAACAGGCATCATAAGCAGTGACATACCAAATGCACGTACTGCATACATGAGCACAATGTGACTATAGGATGTATCAATGGTCAGCCTTGTAAACTCGTATGTGGTGACAACGGTAATGAGCATCCCCACAATCGCAAGCGGACGAGGTCCAAATTTATCAAACAAAATCCCTGAAATCGGGGACATAATCAGCATCGCAAGTGCCCCTGGAAGCATTAATAGCCCGGATTGCAATGCCGTAAACCCAACAAGGTTCTGCAGATAAATCGGCAGGAGGAACATCCCAGTGTATAAGGCAACGGTAATAATGATATTAATGACACTTGATAATGAGAAAATGCTGTATTTGAATACACGGAAATCAAGCATCGGATTATCGGCTTTTAGCTGTTGGAAAATAAAGAGAATAATCGCAAGCGCACCAATCATAATCGTCGATAAGACGATCGGATCTGTCCAACCATCACTCCCCGCTTCACTCACTCCGTATAGAAGCGAAGCAAAACCAACGATTGAAAGAATCGCGCCAAGGGTGTCCAGCTTGATCTTTTTAGGCTCTACAATATTTCTAAACATAAAGAAAGCCGCGATAATGACAATCGCACCGATTGGTACAAGGCCATAAAACATAATACGCCAAGAATAATGTTCAATAATGTAACCAGATAATGTTGGTCCTACAGCTGGTGCAAACATCATCGCAAGACCAAAAATCCCCATTCCTTTCCCCCTGTTTTCCGGAGGGAAAATAAAAAGGATTGTTGTCATAACGAGCGGCTGTAAGATACCGCCACCGACTGCCTGAATCAAGCGGCCAATGAGCATCGTAGAAAAGTTCGGTGCAATCCCGCAAATAAAGGTACCAAGTGTAAACGAGATCATGGCCACTAGGAATAAGCTGCGCTGTCCAAAACGTGTGATTAAAAATGCGGATAACGGAATCAGCACACCGTTGACAAGCATGTAACCTGTTGTAAGCCACTGAATGGTCGTCGCACTGACATTAAATTCAGTCATTAAATGGGGCATGGCTACGTTCAGAAGCGTTTGGTTTAAAATCGCTACGAACAAACCGGCCATTAAAATGATCAGTAAAGACAAGGAGCCTGTTCCCTGTTTTGTCGCTGCAGGTTGATTTGCCATCCCAGACAACCTCCTTTCATTTTTTAATATCAATCATCATTAAGATGAAATTTTGACAGAAGCATTCATACCTGGAAGTACTTTGTCAGATGGGTTTTTAATTGAAATTTTGACTGCTACTTTTTGTGTCACTTTTGTATAGTTACCACTTGAATTTGTTGCTGGCAGCATGTTGAATGTTGAGTTTGTCGCATAACCAATTTGTTCAACAGTTCCTTCAAATGTTGTATCAGGATCACCATCTACCACGATGTCGACTTTGTCACCTTTTTCAATGTTCTTAATGTCTGTTTCTTTGATATTTGCTGTGATATAAAGCTTGCTTAGGTCAATTGTTTCACCAAGAACTGTACCTGGCTGCACTTGCTGATTGTTTTGTACTTCTTTTTTGACTAATGTGCCATCAGCTACTGCTTTAATGTTTGTTTTTGCTTCCCCTTCAACTTTTGCAACTGTGCTGTCTTTTTGCACTTCGTCACCTTCATTGATATCCCAGCCTTTGATTTGTCCAGCTGCTGGTGCTGTAATTTGATACATGTCACCTGTCACTTTTGCCTCGTCTGTTTTTACAAAGTTTGTGCTTTCGTAGTAGTAATAAGCACCCCCGGCAATAATAGCAAGAATCACAATAAGGCCAATGATATTCGTTAGTAATAAACGCCCTCTGTTCATGTTTTGTTTCTCCTTTCATGTATAAAAATATAGTGTCATCTGCTTTAGCAAGCTTAGAATGCCCATCATCTTACAGAATATGAAACAAGCTCATAAAGCTGACATTTCCCCTTCATCTACTCCGCTGAAAAATGGTGTGCAGCCCATTTATACTTATTGTTCACTCATGAGCAAAAAGCAGAAAAAGAAGAAAAGACGATCGGCATCTTTTTTGAAAAACTTATATTTAACAAGATTAAATATTAATAAATGTAAATTGAAATGTCAAAGAGAAAGTTTTACTTTTTTTCTGGTGATCCCTTCCTTTTCCACACAAAAAACCTTTCAGCCCTTATGCTGAAAGGTTTTTTCAAATGTGCTATTTAAGAAAGAACTTCTTCCTGCTGAAAAAATTTTTTTAATGCGAGAAAAACGTCTGATTTTTGCTTCAAAATATAATGCTTAAATTTCTCATCCTGAATATGCTTATATGCTGACATTAACGTAGAGTGCCGGTTGTATTGATTCACTTCACCATAACAGAATAAGTTGGCTTTTTTCATAATTTCTTGAACAAGCTTCACACACCGCGCATTGTCTGAGGTCAGATTGTCACCATCAGAAAAATGGAAAGGATAAATATTATATCGTGACGGCGGATATCGTTCGTCTATGAGCTCTAGTGCCTTTCGATAGACAGACGAGCAAATGGTTCCCCCGCTCTCACCCCGCGAGAAGAAGTGTTCCTCTTCTACAACCTTCGCCTCCGTATGGTGGGCAATAAATTCAATATCAACCGTCTCATACTTTGTCCGTAAGAAACGTGTCATCCAAAAGAAAAAACTCCTCGCCATATATTTTTCCCAAAGTCCCATACTTCCGCTCGTATCCATCATCGCCAAAACGACGGCTTTCGACTCTGGTTTGGTCACTTCATTCCACGTTTTATATTTGATATCCTCTGGGTAGATTGGATAAAAGGAAGGACTTCCCGTCATCGCATTTCGTTTAAATGCGGAAAGCATCGTTCGTTTTTTATGGATATTTCCTGTTAAGCCCGTTTTGCGAATATCGTTGAATTCAATTTGCTCGACAATGATGTCGTCAAGCTCCTTTTGTTTCAGGTTTGGCAGTTCTAGTTCACGAAACAGCGCTTCCTCCAGATCCATTAATGAAACTTCTGCTTCGTAATAGTCCTCACCTGCTTGATCTCCAGCACCTTGACCCTTCCCTTGCCCTTGCTTACTGTCTGATCCATCACGCGCGACAACATCACCAACCTGGCTATCTCCAGCACCTTGACCCACATGCTTATTCTTGTCGTAGTTGTACCGAATTTTATATTCATCTAATGAACGAATCGGAATTTTGACAACATCTTTTCCATTAGACATGATGATGCTTTCCTCTGTGACAAGATCCGGCAAATTGTTTTTAATCGCCTCTTTGACTTTTTTCTGATGACGCTGCTGGTCGTCAAAGCCTTTTCGATGGAGGGACCAGTCTTCCTGAGAAACAATAAACTGACTTTTTTCTTGCCGGGACATCCATCCCCCTCCTCACCTGTTTGCGCAATTCTTCTAACTATCGATTCCTTTATCGTATGCTGCGGTCATCCAAGATGACGATCATTTCTAAAAAAGACATTACCGGTGCGGATGTGCGCCAATAA
Organism: Bacillus sp. A015; assembly: GCF_053851875.1. NCBI lineage: Bacteria > Bacillati > Bacillota > Bacilli > Caryophanales > Bacillaceae > Bacillus > Bacillus sp. A015. Next base: position 22,305 of record NZ_JBSPZB010000016.1, on the reverse strand, counting down.
TGCCTCCTTCATTTATTAACGATTCAGAAGACTGCCTACATATTTTAAAAGTTCATTTGCACTTGTTGAATTATAGCCATGCTCATCAATCAGTCTAGCCACTACCTCATTTACCTTTTTCAGCTGCTGTTCATCTGGTGTCTTCGTCGATGTCGTAATTTTGACCACATCTTTTAGATCAGCAAATAACTTCTTCTGAATCGCCTCTCGTAATCTCTCATGAGAATTATAATCAAAACGCTTGCCCTTTCTCGCATAAGCCGAAATACGAATGAGAATTTCTTCTCGGAATGCCTTTTTGGCATTTTCAGAAATACCGATCTGTTCCTCAATTGAGCGCATAAGCTTTTCATCAGGATTCATTTCTTCACCAGTTAACGGATCACGCAGCTTGTTTTTATTGCAGTAAGCTTCGACATTATCTAAGTAATTATCCATTAGTGTTTTCGCAGACTCCTCATACGAATACACAAATGCCTTTTGAACTTCTTTCTTCGCAATATCGTCATACTCTTTTCGCGCGACAGAAATAAAATTCAAATAACGCTCCCGATCTTCGCTTGAAATGGATGGATGCTGATCAAGCCCTTCTTTTAAGGAACGAAGCACATCCAGCGCATTAATCGATTCCATATTCTTTCGAATAATGGTGGATGAAATTCGGTTGATCACATAACGCGGGTCAATTCCGCTCATCCCTTCGTCATGAAATTCCTTTTTCATCTCATCTATGTCAGCAGATTGAAAGCCTTCGACACTTTCCCCATCATACAGACGCATTTTTTTCACCAAATCAATATCAGAACGCTTTGGCTCTTTGAGTCTCGTCAAAATAGAGAACATCGCTGCCACCTTCAGCGTATGCGGTGCAATATGAACGTCTGAAACATCACTTTCTGAAATCATTTTATGATAAATCCGTTCTTCCTCTGTCACCTTTAAATTATAAGGAATCGGCATCACAATAATTCTTGAATGAAGGGCCTCGTTCTTCTTATTTGAAATAAACGACCGGTACTCGGTTTCATTCGTATGAGCGACAATCAATTCATCCGCACTAATCAAGGCAAATCGGCCTGCCTTAAAATTTCCTTCCTGCGTTAATGAAAGAAGGTGCCACAGAAATTTCTCATCACACTTTAACATCTCCTGAAACTCCATCATCCCGCGGTTTGCTTTATTGAGTTCCCCATCAAACCGGTATGCACGAGGGTCTGACTCTGATCCAAATTCAGCAATGGTTGAAAAATCGATGCTGCCTGTTAAATCGGCAATGTCCTGAGATTTCGGATCAGACGGGCTGAAGGTACCAATGCCGGTCCGTTTATCCTCTGAGAAAAAGATCCGCTCAACCCTTACATCCTCAATTCTGCCGCCATATTCCTCTTCCAGTCTCATCATATTCAGAGGCGACAAATTCCCCTGCACACGAATACCATATTCTCTATAGAAATCCTCCCGCAGATTTTGCGGAATGAGATGAAGCGGGTCTTCATGCATGGGACAGCCTTTGATCGCATAGACTGCGCCATTGTCTGTCAAGGAATAGGCTTCGAGTCCTCTTTTCAGCCTTGTTACAAGCGTCGATTTCCCGCCGCTTACCGGTCCCATCAATAATAAAATACGCTTCCGCACATCTAATCGCTTTGCAGCAGGATGAAAATATTCCTCCACTAGCCTTTCCAGTGATTCCTCTAATCCAAAAAGCTCCTGATCAAAAAATTTGTAGGTTCTGACCCCATTCTCCTCTTCAATCCCGCTGTCTTTAATCATATGATAAACGCGAGAATGAGCAGATTGAGCGACAAGTGCATTTTCCTTAATAATGTCTAAATAATCGCTGAATGTGCCTTCCCATTTGAGACGCTGCTCTTCTTCTCTGTGCTGTTCAATTTTCTTTAAAATATCCATATGAACCTCCTCTTTCAAGATTGAAGCTAGTAATCAGATACTGTTTTACAATCTATGCGCAGGCGTCCTATTACATGCTTTCGTTCTTCAAAATGACGAATTGCCAAACTGAATTGACAACCATCCGCAAGACCCTTCATAATAAAGGAAAAACAGGAGAAAAATGATCTTCTTCTCCTGCTTTTCAAGGCGAACTTCACATCATATGAAACAGGCAGCGGACAGGAACAAAGGGATAAGGGGGAGCTTATATGAGAACGGTCATTATGATGGGCGTCATCATTACGTTTTTAGTATCCATTTTCACAGCTGGCTACGAAGGCAAGCCTGGTAAATGAAAAAAAGGATGTTCCATCAGTGGAGCATCCTCAGATTGTTGACAAAAGGCTAAAATGATCTTTATTTTAGCCCTTTGTCTTCTTTTCAGCGTGATAGAAAACCTTTGAAGTCTAGGAAGGACGAGTACCGGAGCGGAGCGAATTTGACATTCGTGAGCACCGGCACGCAGGACTGACACCGAATGCGAGGGTTTGTCTACACGCTGAGGATGTTCCATCAGCGGAACATCCTTTTTTCATTTAGTTCGTTGTTTTCAGCACTTGCATATTCACTGTATTTCCTGACACCTGAATCGAAGTAAAGTCTTGCATAGCTATCACCGGTGTGACTGCTCGATTATCTAATGTGATATCAGTAAAACGAGTAGAGAAGTTTGCCCGAATATCTTTCCGATAAATATCGTCAGTCACTGCAACCGTCGAAAGTCATTTCCATTTGGTCACAGATCCAATGTTTGAGTTTTGAATTTCTGTGATAATGCGTCTTGTATAACCAACATTGTTTGTCCCCCAGAAAGTCGCTCTTGTATGTCCATTCAAATTTTGATAAATGGTCATTTGAACAGTACTTCCAGGCTTAAATCCTTTTGTATACGTAAAATCACTCTGTCCTTCGATATATGTTTCTTGATTATTTGTTCCTACCTTCATCGTAGGTTTCCATACATTATAGGTTGGACTGTATTGAAGACCAATATCCGCTTCTTTTGATCCTGTGAATCCAGAATAAAATATAAGCTGTCCCATTAGACACACTCATCGTGGAAGGAAGTTGAATTTTTGTGACCAATATAGATCCATTACTATTGATATAAGTACGCCCGCCAATTCCTTTAGATCATTGCGCTGCTTCTATTTCCTGCGTCTGAGAGAGGCCTGGGATACTGACTGGAACGATCCCCATTAAAATAGCTGAGCTAATGGCACTAGTGATCAGTAGTTTTTTCATCTCATTATTCCTCCTAATGGATTCATCATTTTTGAAAATGCGATCACAATCTATCAAATTACCTATTTTTTAACATGTCAAAAAAAGTATAAGTAAGTCATATTTTTCCCTGATTCTAATCTCACATAAAAAAGCCGAGATGGGTATCTCGGCTTTCATCATGATCTTATATGAGATCTCGATATTGCTGCTGGCGAAGTGCCTCATAAACAAGGATCGCTGCTGTATTCGATAGATTAAGCGAACGAACATGCTCTGTCATCGGTAAACGAAGACAGCGGTCCATATTTCGTTCAATCAAATCTTTCGGCAATCCACTTGTCTCTCTGCCAAAGACGAAGAAATAGTCTTCATCTAGCCGAGAGTAATCAAACGTTGTATGCGGCTTTTGGCCAAACTTTGTGATATAGAAGAATTGCCCCTTCGGATGGGCCTCAAACAATTCATCGAGCGAATCATGATAGACCACATTGGCATACTTCCAATAATCGAGTCCAGCACGCTTCAGCATTTTGTCATCTGTCGAAAAACCAAGCGGACGAATCAGATGAAGTGTTGTATTTGTTGCTGCACATGTACGCGCAATATTTCCAGTATTAGCTGGAATCTCTGGTTGATATAAAACGACATGAAGTCCCAAAAAAGTTCACCTCTAATTTTCTTTTCCGCTCAACATTATACCATTAACTATCCTTTGCGGCATCGTCCAAAATGTGAAAAAACGTATAACGAATAGCTGGAGTATAGGCAGTCGAATCCTCATATGACCAAAACCGCATGCGGCTGTCATACGTCTGTGCATTCACAAGAGGCATTCCGCCTTTATCATGATCAACAACAATGGTTGTATGATTATACCTTCCATCACCCTCGAAATCGTAGCAAATGACATCACCAATTTGAAGCTCCTGCGCTTCTTTTAGCTTCTTTGCCCTTAAGCCCGCTTTAGAATTCGCTAAATAGTTTTTCATCGAATGGGCCACCGTCCAGCTGTAGCTCCACGTATGTGGACGCACCCACCAGCCAGACCCGCGATTCGGATACCCTCTCGTTGGTGCATTCCCTGCTTTCAAGCATTGTGAAATAAAATTTGTACAGTTATCTTCAAAATTCTTGTAGGCTGGATTCCGTTTATTCCAGTACGTCTCCGCATATTGCACGGCTGCCCGCCGATCATAGTGAAAGGCTCTCCCGAATTGTTCCTCGTTCTGGAAGCGCTCATCCACCTGCTCCTCCTTTTGCCGTTCCTCCTGCATCATGCGATCTTTGACAAGCATGTCGTTATAAAGAAACGCTTCTCTTTTTTCAACCTGTTCCTCCAAATAAAAAGAATCGTCTACATCCTTACAGACATAAGTGAGATGGGCAAGATATTGCACATGCTGAGCCCCATCATCCTGAATTGTTGAATCTAGAAGCTTTGTTTTTGCCTTCGCCTTCACAATCTCAACCTGTCTTCTAGCAAAAAGCTCCTTTTTTCGTTCTACTGCTTCCACATCAGACATGAGCTGCGGCTGTTTAATCGCACTGTCATTTAATAAATACGCCAGCCTGTCTTCTAACGTTTGCGCTAATAATTGATTCACACAGACACCACCAAACTTTTTTTAAAATCTCTGTTTGGTACATTCTATGTTCATAGGGGTGTTATTTAGTATTTAAAGGTGTCTGTAAGAACTCAATCCCTTTGATCATCTCTTGTTTCGCTTCTTCATCACTTTCCCGCTCAAGAGCTTTTTCCAGCTCTGAAAGCTGCTGCACGTCGCCAATTTTGCCAATGGCCCAAGCGGCCGTGCCTCGAATGACCGGCCTTGGATCCTTGTGCATCAATTCAATCAAAACTGGTAAGGCAGATGCGTCTTTAAAGTGAGCGAGTGCCAAAATCGCATTCCGCTGAATGGGCTTTTTCCCCCGCCATGATCCTGATACATGACCGTATTTTTCCTTAAACTCACGATTGCTGATCGTAAGGAGCGGCTTTAAAAGCGGCTTTGCAATTTCAGGGTCCGGCTCCATTTCAGGATGCAGATGAAAGTCTTTTCCTTTATTGATCGGGCAGACTATTTGGCACGTATCACACCCATACAAGCGGTTCCCTATTTTCGAACGGAACTCGTCAGGTAAAAACCCTTTTGTCTGAGTTAAAAACGAAATGCACCTTTGAGAATTCAGCTGTCCTGGATTCACAAGCGCACCCGTTGGACACGAATCCACACATTTATTGCACGTCCCGCACTGGTCTTCAATTTTCTCATCCGGTTCAAATGGGACATTTGTGATCATTTCAGCCAAGTACACATAAGAGCCGAACTCTGGTGTGATAATCATACAGTTCTTTGCACTAAAACCAATGCCAGCGCGTTCTGCTACAGCACGATCAGACAGTTCCCCTGTATCCACCATTGATTTTGTTCGTATATCGACATGTTTGCTTCGCAAGAATTCCTCGAGCATATCAAGCTTTTTTTTCAATACAACATGATAATCCGTTCCCCATGAAGCCCTGCAGAAGATCCCCCTTCTCGCATCCTTTGTACTTCGAGGGGCATCTTTCATTTTGGAAGGGTACGCGAGCGCTATTGCAACAATTGATTTGGCCTTTGGAAGCAGCAAAGAAGGGTTTGTTCGTTTTTCGATATCAGGCTCTTCAAAGCCGGACAAATACCCTAACGATTCATGTAAGATCAGGCGGTCCTTTAATGAATCAAATGTATCAGCACTTGCAAATCGAATTTTATCGACACCAATTTCTTTCGCATATTGAATCAATTCTTCTTTTAATTCTCCAACATGAATCACCTTGTAAACCTCCTTTCTTTGTTTCTTCTGTTGTTTTCAGTATAATACGAGTGTATCATGACCGATTGGAGTGAGTCACTGTGAAGATACATATGGAAATTCCTTATCCTCAAAGCCCGTCTATCCATGTTGGACAGATTGAATATTCACATATTGAGGTCGGTAAATCACCTCAAATGTTAAAAGGTCGATTACGCTTGTTTCAAGAGTCTTTGTTTTTTGAATACGAAGATAAAGCCTTGGAAGAAGTACCTGCGATCAAAGAATGGACTGATCTTATAGAAGACATTCCTTTCCTTCCACTTCTTTCTGATATTCAAAAGGAACAATTTATTGACTCGACCAATTCCGTACAGGATTTGTCGATATTTTTCTCATTAAAATATTTCTTGCCCATCCTGACATTAGATGCCGATCGCCTAAAAGAGCCACTTTCACTTGCAAAAAATGATGCTGGTCACATCGAATGGCAGGACGAAACGGGACTTAAAGGGTTATTTTCTCAAGCAAGTAAAGCACAAATTTCTCAAGACACAAAGAACATTCTTCAAATCATCCTTTTCCCGCCATCTATTTCCCGGGAAAAGAGTGAAGCTCTTATACAATCCTTGACGAAGATGTTTATACAAATACATGGTAGAGAAAGCAAATATGAACTCATTGAAAAAGCACTGTAGCCTGACAGTGCTTTTTTCACATTATACTGACATAATAAAAAACGCAACACTTCGTTTATCTAAGAAACGAAATACTGCGTTATAAACAAAATTATGTATTGGAGCGGGTGATGAGAATCGAACTCACGACATCAGCTTGGAAGGCTGAGGTTTTACCACTAAACTACACCCGCATCAATCTTTTAAAAGCAACATCATTGCTTTGACTTTTATTATGTTACAACTTTCTTAACAATTCGTCAAGAGAATATGAAGATTTTTCGTCAAAAAACTTCATATTCTCCATATATATTAAGATAGTTATTTATCTAGCTGGATATAAAACAAGTATGCATGTGACATATTCTTCAACGCTTTCTCTGGGTTCTTCTCGATGGCCTCAAGCATTGGTAAATTCCCATCTTTCCCCATTGCAGCTGTATACGCAATTAGTGCTTTTTCTCCTGAAGCCACTTTGACAGATTCAGATTGTGCAGAAAAAACATAATCATCTACTTTGAATGGAAAGCTTGAAGTCGCTTTTGTCATTCCATCATTCTTCTTGTCTGACCAAATACTAAATTGTGATTCGTATATATCTTTCTGATGATTCAGTTGTAAGAGCACATTCATCGTTTGATCGGTTCCATCCTGATGTAAAACAAAGGTGGCAGATGATGCTTCCTTATCAACTAATCGACCATTTTTATAATGACTCCCAATAAAAGTGATACTCTTATTCTTCTTCGTTAATCCCTTTAGGGTAAGAGCCACCATTTCATTAGTGGTTGTGGCATCTAGTAAGCTTTCTTCTTTCTTTGTCAGTTTCATTTTTTCGATTGTTACTTGATCCTTATATATGGGTTCTGTTTCTTTTTTAGATACTGTCTTCACTGTCGTTGTTGTTTCTTCGGCCTTCTCACCGCATCCTGCTAATAGAAAAACAGTGAACAAAAGTATGCTCCATTTTTTAATCATTGATATCCCCTTTGATATTTTTTATTCTTTATTATACTAAAATTTGGTTGAGCATACAAAAAAAGATTGGGAGGATTCTCCTAATCTGAGACTGTTGACAAAGGGCTAAAATGACCTTTATTTTAGCCCTTTGTCTTCTTTTCAGCGTGATAGAAAACCTTTGCAGTCTAGGAAGGACGAGTACTGGAGCGGAGCGAATTTGACATTCGTGAGCACCGGCACGCAGGACTGACACCGAATGCGAGGGTTTGTCTACACGCTGAGATTAGGAGGATTCTCCTAATCTTTCGCTTTTTTCTGTTTCATTGCCGACAGCAATGCCACAATGAGAAAACTCGCCGCAAAAATGACAATCATATAAATAAAAAAGTTTGGCTTGATCTGAAAAGTAAACGCTGACGAACCTTCCATCTCAAAAGCGAGACTGTTAAATAATAATGCATCATTTGTTTTTGATTGAAATAAATGATAGAACAGTACACCAATTGTCAGCATCGGAAAGCCTAAGAATCCTAGGAAACCACCAACAATAGCACCTTGTTTCATTGCCTGAACGTTCATGATCGTTGTCCTCCCATTCCACGAAGCAATAACTGCTTCATAATGGACTTACCATCCCCCATAAACGGAAGAAGGTAGAGTAATTGAATAAAATACGTAATTGAAAAAATGAAGAAACCTGTCGAGATCGGGTTCTCTTCCAGACATAACACGGTCACAATGATGCCAGCTGCCCCGATCACACCTGGTGCGAGCGGTCCAAGCAGCGTAATCCATACCTGCTTTTTCTGAAACGGATCTAATACAGGTCTCACAAATTTCACAGACATCATATCACTCGCAAAAAAACCTTGGGGACCATCCCGTCCCGCAAACTTCCGATGTGCATAGCCATGTGCTGCCTCATGCAAGGCGGTCCCGGTAATTAATCCGAAATAAATAATAGAAAAATAAATCGCAATGGCTGCAATCGATGGATCAGGGATGAATAAAAAGGCGATGCCTGCCATGACCATGAAAAGCACCCAGAAAAAGATGATTTTACGCATCACCATGAGCAAGGCCGTCCCAAATATTTGAAGGAATGAGTGTCCTGTGCAATCAAACCGTTCCTTCATCTTTACTTGATACTGCTTAAAAAATTGACAGCAGGCTGTGACAATCCGATATGGTGATTGATAATGAATAGACAGCAAATGATGCTGATTCAGCCCCATCATCAATTGATAAAAATCACGAGCAATCACAGACTCATCGACCTGAAACAAATCGGCGAGCTCTGCCGTAATACTCGCTTCTGTCCTCTTGCCGTCAACTTTCGTTAACATATGATATGCACTTTCATTAATCGGGAGTGTGCTTCCATACTGCGTATCAGTCAAATGTCTCTTTTGTAAGGTCACATACGGTCCAAGAGCCGGTACCCGCTCAATCTTTAGCTTACTGTTAAGAAGTTGAATCATGTGAATACCTCCATGAAAAACCTTTGTATATGGCAAAGATGAGCAGACCTTCAAATCCTGCCAGAAGCAGCCACTGAAGCGTTTGACTCGACTCCCCTATGACATAATTTCCAATAAAAACAATGGGAATCATGATTAAAATAAGCGCTCCAAATGAAAAAATGCCGGTGTATGGATTATTTCGATCAAGGGGCAGTAAAATACCCACCACATAAAAGAGAGCCGTTGCATTACAGAGGACAGCAGCCCCAATCAAAAGGATCGAGATCTGATCAGGAAACGTCAATGTTGTAAGCATGAATAAAGCAATTTGCATCACACCAACGAACAGAAGTCCAATAAACTTATACAGAGCCACTTCCCACGACCTTAGGCCAAATGTTTTATACATCCCTAGCATACGTTTATCATTGCCAAATGAATTAAAGGCTGTTAATCCAGCTAGAGCACATAGAACAAAAAACGCTTCTCCTTCAAAGCGGAAGGCAAACTGATAACGGACGAATAAGATCACAATAAGAAGAATGAGAAAGTTTAAAATGTTTTCTTCATTTCTCACCTGTGATTTGATTTCCTTTACAATGAGTGACCACTTTTTTGAAGAAGAGAATGGCAGTTTGTTTAAAAAAATTAACGCTTTTTTCTCAGCCATAATCGGCATAAGAGCAAGAGAAAGAAATGCGCCGCCCGCAGATAAGAGGATGAACAGGATTAAGATCGCATAATTTACCCCTGCAGGAGACATCCCTTGTGCCGCAAGGAAAAACGGTGCTGTCAAATACATTAAATGATAATCAAACTGTACATATGATTGCTGAATTTTACTGATGTCAAAATGCGTCAACCCATATGCCACAACCAGTGCCAATAAAACAAATATCGCTGCAAATTTTTGCAACGGCAATTTTAATTTCAGAACGAGCAAATAGGTGATGTTGTAAATGAACTGCAGCAGCATTAGGACAAACAGCGATTGCAAAAGCACCATCAAAAAGAAAGTGAGGATAAAGAAAATACCGATTCCTTGGGCAATAAAATTAGGTAAAAGCAAGATGCCGATAAAAAATAAAACAAGCCCTGCCACCACTGTCACCATCGGAATGAAGTATCCAAGACTTTTCTGAAAGGTAGAGAGCGGGAACCAGCTGAGCTGCATAGAAAACCGGTCTTGTTCAGGCGTTCTGACCTTGATCAGAACAAATAACAAGCTTGTAAAAATAGATGCATTGATCGCCATCGACACAACCAATAATCCAAGTGAACGTTCATCTCCATTTAAGAAAGCCTTCATAAAGACACCAGTAAAACTATATCCAATGATGGCCCCCATTGTGACTGCAAACAAAAAGAATAAGACCACAATGATTCGCTTCGTTTGAGTATCAAAGAGCTTATACATCTCCTGCTGCCACATTTTAAGCATCATTTTAGAAATGATTAATGATTTCATCAAAATGTGCACCCCTATCACTTAACATTGAAGCTTTCAGAAACACCTGTTCCAGTGTGCTTGATTGATACTTTTCCTTTAAGGCTGAGACCGTTCCTTCATCCATTTTATTTCCCTTAGAAATAATGGCGATTTTGTGGCACAGCTCTTCCGCTGAAAGCATATCATGCGTTGAAAGCAAGATTGCACCATGGTTCTCGGCATAACGCTTCATCAGTTTCTTTGTGTTTATAACCGCTTCAATATCAAGTCCTCTAAAGGGCTCATCCATGATCACCAATTGACTATCAAGCATAAAGGCGGCAATGAGCTGTGTCTTTTTTTTCATACCATGTGAATAGGTTTCGATCGGTCTTGATAAAGCCGAGTCCATATCAAACAGTTCAATTAGTTGATTTCTTCTATGAATTGTTTTACATTCATACATAGAAGAAACAAAATCTAAATATTCAGCACCAGTCAATGCTTCAGGGAGCAGCAGGTCATCTGGAATATAGGCTACTTGTTTTTTAAAGGATGGGTCATCATTTGTGACGTCCTGCAAGTGAATCGTTCCTTTTGTATGCTTAATGATGCCGAGTATACAGTTAATCATCGTTGTTTTACCAGATCCATTCGGTCCAGCAACAGCAACGATTTGATGAGGGGCAACCTTTAAATGAAAATCATTGACAGCAGTCACATTATTTTTATACGTCTTGGTTAAATTCTCGATCGTAAACATATAACCTCCAAGTGTCTGCATATTCTTTAAAAAACAGATCAGGCTAAACCGCCCGCCACAGACGGTTTAGCCCTGGTGTCATATCTTAGAAGTAAAAAGATGAATTCTAAGTATAGCTACTTACATTCAATTTTGACTTTTAAGCCACTGTCCCACTGAACGGCTCCTGTAAAGCTACCCTTGCCGTTTGCTAAACACCAAACTGCTGCTCCTAGAACAACTGTTGCTCCCAATCCGAGAAGGACTGCAACAAATACTAAGAACCAAGCTTGGTCCATAATAGCAGGTTCCATAGTGGAATAGTCAACTTGCGGCGCTGCATAAGTCATACTTTTCACCTCCCAGCTTATGATGATCGTATCATAGGCGTCACATTCCAAACATCAACAGAAGATCCCATTTTTGACCGAACATACTTTTGGATAAAATGTGACTTTTTATTCAATTATTCACTCTCAACTGCGTATACCCTCTCTTTTCCACTAGATTTTACCACCCCATAAGAACTAACAAACCCACATAATGTCAATAAAACCATATTTTTCCTTCTTTTTTTGAAATAGTTCATTTTCATCATCTTATTTATTTCTTCTTTCTTTTTTGTGAGATAGAAAGAATTCCTCCGATATATCAGATATAAAAGTCCTAATTCCATGTCGTTATGTCACCAATTATGAAATATTTACTGATAATTCCGACAAAAAAGTGAGTATATTTTCCTTCTTCTCTTGACACCGAAAATATGTATATACAAGAAAGCACTTTGGGAAAAAAGCCCTTACCTTCTTTAGCAGGACACAACATATGACTCGCTTTCCTTTCGATGAAAAAAGCACAGCTGCCTAGAAGTGACTGCTGTACTTTCTCTATATTTATGAGGAACTTGCGGCAGAGACTGTATCAGAAAAATAATTGTTCCCATTGATTTCACCAGCTTGGCAATGTATTTTTCCGCATCCGCTCGGATGTCTTCCCAAAAAGACTGATCCGCAATAATAATTGAAATTGTCAATGAAATCTCGATCCCTGTTGTCATCAGACATATACACAGTAAGGCCCTTAACCCCAAAAGTTATTTTGACCTTATATGCTTTTCATCAATTCGATCGTAAATCGCTTCTATTCGTTCTTGATTGCTGTAAATCTCATATTTGTTCCGCTCAATCAAAATGTCTAGTGTGAGATCCATATGATTTCTGTATTTTTTCGTTTTTTCTCTTTTTCTCCATGTTCCTCTTCCCTTCTGATGAAAATAAAAAAAGGCCCTTCACTCATGCTTGAGTGATAGAGCCTTCTCAGCCATTCTTGGTGATGTTTTCAGTATGCTTATATTAATGCATACTATTCCTACCCGTAAACTATATTTATTGTTTTTTCAGATTTATCTAAAAAATGGTTGACCAAGCATGAAACAAGATTTATAGTCTTATTAAATATTTCTTATCAAAGTAGTTGGTTTTATCTAACAAAAGGAGGATACACACATGTCAGAAGAACTTCAATTTCGTTTAGAAACAAAAGCCATTCACGCAGGTCAGGAACTTGATTCAGCGACCTATTCAAGAGCCGTACCTATTTATCAAACAAGCTCTTTCGGTTTTAGAGATAGTGAGCATGCGGCGAATTTATTTGGACTGCAGGAACCTGGAAATATTTATTCACGTATTATGAACCCTACAAACGACGTATTTGAAAAAAGGATCGCTGAGCTTGAAGGTGGAATTGGTGCACTTGCTGTCTCTTCTGGACAAGCAGCCACTACGTACTCTATTTTAAACATTGCAGGAGCCGGGGACGAAATTGTATCCTCCAGCAGTCTTTATGGAGGCACCTACAATCTGTTTGCTCATACACTAAAAAAGCTCGGGATTACAGTGAAATTTGTTGATTCATCCAATCTTGAAGAACTTGAAGCAGCGATTACGGATAAAACAAAAGCAGTGTATGCAGAGAGCATCGGGAATCCAAAAGGCGACATTTTACATATTGAAGCCGTCTCAGCCATTGCACACAAACACCATATTCCGCTTATTGTGGACAATACGCTCGCCAGCCCCTATTTATTAAGACCTATCGAGTTTGGCGCAGACATTGTCGTCCACTCAGCTACGAAATTCATTGGCGGACATGGCACATCAATTGGCGGTGTCATCGTCGATAGCGGCGGGTTTCCTTGGGCTGACAGTGATAAGTTCAAAGGGCTGACTGAACCAGATCCAAGTTATCATGGCCTCACGTATACTGAAGCGATTGGAGAAGCGGCCTATATCACAAAAGCACGTGTACAGCTCTTACGTGATTTAGGGGCAGCACTGTCACCTTTTAACTCATTTTTGCTTCTTCAAGGCTTAGAAACATTGCATTTACGTCTCGAGCGACATAGTGAAAATGCGTTAAAAACAGCGCAATTTTTACAGGATCACCCTCTTGTAGAGTGGGTAAGCTACCCAGGTCTTGAAGGCCATGAATCCTATGAGCTGGCTCAAACCTATTTACCAAAAGGACAAGGTGCAATCCTCACATTCGGTATTAAAGGTGGACGAGAAGCAGGTAAAAAGCTCATTGATTCCGTGCAGCTTTTCTCACACCTTGCAAACGTGGGCGACTCTAAATCACTGATCATTCATCCTGCCAGTACGACACATCAACAATTAAGTGAAGATGAGCAAAAGGCGACAGGCGTCACACCAGAACTCATTCGTTTATCTGTTGGAACAGAAGCGATTGAAGACATCCTTGCAGATCTTGAGCAGGCGATTGCAAAAAGCCAGTCTTAAAGAAACAGAAAAAAGCACACGGCTGTGTGCTCAGGCTGTCGAGAAAATCTCGACAGTTTTTTTGAAGGTCTAGATACACCGTATATTGAATGTAACGAAAGCAAAAAACACCATATATCGTTTCGTGAACAGTTGAAAAGACAAAAATGAGGGCTTTGTTGACACCTTGTCTTGAAAACCCCCACTTTCTCTTTAATCTGAGCACACGGCTGTGTGCTTTTTTATTGTTTATTATTGGTTGAGTAATCGAATATCTTGGAAAGGATAAAATACAAATGATGTTGTCCCTTGAATATCACTCTTTGTAAAAAGACCTAAGCCGTTGCGGCTGTCCATTGATTTCTGGCGATTGTCGCCCATGACAAAGTACTTTCCTTTAGGGACTGTAAGAGGACCAAAATCAGGCGTCAGCAAGGTGCCATCTGCGGCTGCTTTCTTTTTGTTTGACGCTAAATAAGGCTCCGGCACTTTTTGACCATTCACATATAGCTGGTCATTTTTCATTTCAATTTTATCACCTGGTAAGCCAATCAATCGTTTCACGTAATGAGTGCTGCGGTCTTCCCCATCAAGTACAATGATCTGTCCTCGTTTATAATCACCGAAATAATCGACGGTTTTATTCACAAAGACCCGCTCTGTATTATGCAATGTCGGGTCCATAGAAGACCCTTTGACAATGTACGGTGCGAATAAAAAATTACGAATGATAAAAACAGCAATGAATGCGATTAAGATGGCTTTGATCCAGCCCCATAACTCTGATTTCTTTTTTTGTGTTTTTGTATTTGTTGTCATAAGCTCCTCCTGAAATCCTCTAGGACGAAATGAGTTTTCACCAGCTTCCAGCTGACGTCACGCTTGTTTCCCCCTAAATATAAACATATTTTGCCAACAAATCAAGCTGTAAGAGAGAAAAAGGCAAGCACCTTTCTGTGCTTGCCCAAAACTCAGTTACTTAGCAGAAGAATCCGCTTCTTGCTCTTTGTTTGTTTTACCATAGAAATAATCAGATGGATTCACTGGTTTAAAATCAGATAGCTTATGGAATCGAAGAAGATCCCTGTAGAGCACTTTATCTGAAAGACTTAACTGATTATCCACACGGGCTTTGATCGCCTCTGTCTTTTTATTTTGCTTCATCACTTTACCCGTTTTCGTGTCGTAGACAGTGTTATCTACAAGTGTGTATTTTGGTGTCACATAGTTTCCGTTACGGAATGCAACTGTTTGATCATGTTTTTTAGAAAATAGATCTGTCCCAAAATTCACGTACTCGTTTGAATCGATACCTTGTAAGTGGAGAAGTGTTGGCATCACGTCAACCTCACCACCATACGTATGATTCACGCCGCCATCTTTACCAGGGATACGAATCATCAGTGGTACACGCTGATTTTGTGCATTTTGATACGGTGTAATTTCTTTTCCTTGGATTTCACTCATGGCACGGTTATGGTTTTCAGAAATACCGTTATGGTCCCCATATAATAAAATAACTGAGTCTTTATACAGACCTGATTTTTTCAAATCCTTAAAGAATTGTTCTAATGACTCATCTAAATATCTTGCTGTCTGGAAGTAATTATCCACTGTTTTATCGCCAGTTGTTGCTTTTGGAATAGTGGCATCTTTCTCATCTAAATTAAATGGATAGTGATTTGTCAGTGTCATTAAGTGTGCATAAAATGGTTTTTTCAATGATTCTAACATTGGGATTGATTCTTTAAAGAACGGCTTATCCTTCAGACCCATATTCACAAGGTTTTCTTCATCCATGTTGTAATATGAAGCATCGAAGAATTGATCAATTCCCATATGCTTATAAATCGTGTCACGGTTCCAGAAAGACTTATAGTCCCCGTGAAGCACTGCACTTGTATAGCCTGCTTTTTGATCTAGGATCGCAGGAAGCGACTGGTAGGTATTTTCTCCCTTTGTCACAAACGCTGCACCCTCTGGCAAGCCAAACATACTATTATCCATCATCAGCTCAGCATCCGCTGTTTTTCCTTGACCTGTCTGATGGAAGAAGTTATCGAAATACGTAAAATCATCTTTTCCATGAGCCAGTTTGTTTAAAAACGGCGTTACTTCTTCTCCATTTAGTTTGTAATCAATTAAGAACGACTGGAAACTCTCTAAATGGATTTTAATGATGTTTTTACCTTTCGCTTTACCAAAATACTCTGCATTTGGCTTCGCATAGTGAGAAGCCGTATAGTTCACGACATCAGTTAAATCTTCACTGCTCGCATTTGCGACCTGCGTTGCGTTTTGCGCTGATTGTACCCCGTCATAAATCGTATAATTATAAACACCTAAATATTTGACAACATACTTATGATCAAATGTTCTCGTTAATAATTCCGGACGATCCTTTTCAGCTAAATGCAGATTGACAAAGAACAACCCAACACCTGCAGCCACAATAAGCAGTGCAAACGTCTTTTTCATTTGGAATTTCTTCACTTCCGGTCTCCAAATCACAATGGCAATCAAGATGATGATATCAAGGAAGTACAAAAGATCATGTGGCTTAATGCTCGATAACACACCGCCAGTCATGCCTCCCCCAAGATTGCTTGCTTGTTTCATTGTTGAGAAAGTCAAAAAATCATCAAAGAAACGGTAGTACGCTACATTTGCATATAAAAGTGCGGTCATAATAAAATCAATGACAATTAAAACAATGGCAGATTTACGCCCCTTCAAAAAGAGAGCAAGTCCCAAAAACACGATGGCTGAACTAAATGGATTTAATAAGAGAAGACCCTCTTGAAAAGAACCTTTCACTCCTAAATTAAAGTCCATTTTGTAGGCTGTGTAAGATTTTGCCCAGAATAAAAGAACAGCCAAAACAAAAAAGCTATATTTGTTCGCAAATATTTTTTTCATAAAACCTCTTCTTTCTTTTTTTCGATCTGATATAAATGAAATCATAAAAAATTTACATTCATTTTGCAAATGTAAATCTTCTGCACCCAGCATTCCGATGCCCTGTCTCCGCCGGTTACATGTGCTCCTTTAATATAACGGATGAGAAGCATCATAAGTTTCAAAAAAAATACGAGTAAATAAAAGGGAAAATATCCATTTACATTAAATTCACTAACACTTCATGTTTCAGTGGATGATGAAGGTTTTGTAAATCACTTAGTATTACTTTACTTTTTTCATCTAATCGTGTCAAAGTAATTATAAAGAAAAGGAAGAATCACCTAGGCTTTTCGACTCATTTACCCAAATTTATACAAAATTCGAACCCAACTCCTCAATTTGCTCTTTTATTGTGACTCAACTCCAGCAATCCATGTATTTTCACTCCTTCTGTAAGTCTAAAAAACAGTTTTAAGCAAAAAAGGCTTGATTTCCCCTGCTAATGTGCGGTGTGATAAAGATATAGATTTTGATCATATCATTCTTATGGCTGGGGGGGACATCACATGAAGAAAAACAAACAAAGAACGCATTTGAAGAAAGATTTTCAGAAGAACTAGTAGACATGATTGCTGTCACAGGACCTTCTGGAGTAGGCGCAGGAAAAGCAGGAAAAGAATCTCTTTGGACCGCTTCAATTCCACTGATTGCATGGAAGGAAAAAGGCCGCATCACAACCGAAAAAGTGAGACTCTGCTGGTTAACAGATGAAGAGGGGTTACGGGAAAAACAGGCACAATTACATAAAGAATCAATCATTACTCTTCAGGTACGAAAAGGTACAGGTGAATTCATGCTGCAAATCGCCTCAGAAGAAAAATCTCGTTTCATGATCGGTGATAATGGCACCATGTATTTCTATTACGACAAAGAAACGAAAGAATGGTTGATGCACTGGGATTGTTTTTAGATGTCTATTGAATGAAACCTTTCCTCTTTCTAAGCGTAATGAAACATATGAAAGGAGGAGGTCATGTGGGATTCATTTTAGACATCTTTACCCTTGCTCTGTACATCCTTTTTCTACAGGTAGATGAAGAAGAGATCTCAAGGAACGCAGCACATCTGAAAAAATATAGCTGGTTTCAAGCGTTATTAAATGATCAAACTTGCAGAGAGCTCATCATTTATGACCAAGATGTTCGCCGTGTCATTGGTCAATTGAAAACGAATAAACTCCATAAAAAGCGATACAACTTAAGATGCGAACGAAAGGTACAGCAAGCATTACGCCGTGCCATGTAAATATGCAAAAAGAGCCGCTCTTGACTGTGGCTCTTTTCGTATCAATTTAATAGAACCTTTTGAAGAAAACAATTGACGCTTGGACAACTCTCCCCGTATATTATGTATAAATCCATCTTTTTCTTAGAAAAGGGGGCTTCACATGCGCTTGTTTAAGAACTGGCGAAAAAAGCAGCACAAACAGCCGGTCGCTTCAGAAACGCAAGAAGACAGCATTCCAATCAACTTTTCCACACTTCCCTTTGGTACAGACACCGTAGATGATTTTTTGTTCAACTTAGACCTGACCTCCAAACTCACAGATCCCTATAAAGAAACAGATACGAACTAATGAACCTAGATCATGAATGCTCATCCAATACTGGATGATTTTTTTATACTTAATGAAAGGTGTAATCCCATGAAAACCTATTATGTCGTCAGACACTGCCAAGCAGATGGACAATCCAAAGACGCGGCTTTAACAGCGCAGGGCATCGCTCAATCACACACACTTGCCCAATTCTTTTCCAGCATACACCTCAATCAGATCATCTCAAGTCCTTATAAACGAGCGATCCAAACCATTCAGCCTCTTGCCCTTGCAAAACAACTTAAGATGAAAATTGATGAACGTCTCTCTGAACGTGTGTTAAGCTGCAAATCAATGGACGATTGGTATGAAAAGCTAAAGCTCACTTTTACGGATTTAATCATCACATATGAAGGCGGAGAATCCAGCCAGGAAGCCATGAAAAGGATCGTAGAGATTCTATACGAACAAATATATTTAGAAGAAGATCATACTCTCTTCGTCACACACGGCAATATCATGAGCCTGCTCCTCAAACACGCCGATTCGAACATTGGCTTCAATGAGTGGGAGAAGCTCAGCAATCCAGATATCTATGTATTGAAATACTTTAACTCAGATCATTTAGAAATAGAACGAATATGGCATAACATATAAAAAAACGGCAGAATCCATTCTGTCGTTTTCTCATCACAATACACCTATTGGCGATAATAAAAGGCTTCCACTCATTCATATGGTTTTTCAAGTTCCGCACACCATTTCATAAACCCGCTTGTCTCCGTTTGCTGAAATTCAATCCAGTCAGATAAAAGCTGAGCATAGTAGACTGCTTGTTTTTGAAAATAGGTACTGTTCTTTCATCTTGTATCAGCTTGATAATGTCATTGTGACCCGGCTTTAGGGGGCTTTTAATGAAAAAACAGTACGACAATGAAGAATTGCTGACAGGAGGGAATGTCTCAAACGTATATCGTTCGGGAGATACGGTTCGACGGGAATTAAAGTCAGGCAATATTAACATACACAAGTTACTAAAGCATTTGGAAAAAAAGAATTTCAGCTATGCCCCAAAATATTTAGGTGTTGATGAACAAGGTAGAGAGATACTATCATTTATCGAAGGAGAAGCTGGGAATGATCCTTTAAAAGGATACATGTGTTCTAATGATGCTTTAAAAGAAATAGCGAATATGCTAAGACTTTATCATGATGCCGTTCGTGACTTTCCAATTTCAGACGATTGGGAACTTATGGATAATACTCCTAACAAAATAGAGGTTGTGTGCCATAATGACTTTGCAATATACAACATTATTTTCAATCATGAAAAACCAGTTGGAATCATTGATTTTGATGTTGCTAGTCCTGGTCCAAGGCTTTGGGATATAGCATATACACTTTACACTTGTGTTCCTTTAAGTAGATTCTTTCGCACCGAAACAGGTAAGGTAGTTCATTATGATTCATTAGAACATATTGAAGGCACTAGAGCTTGGGGGCAGTGAGGAGCAGCGTGTGATTGTTCAGATTTGTGAAACCTATCTATCCGCTTTGTGGTATTCGTTTCATCATATACATGAAGATCTTTGTTTAAGTACATTTGAGGTGGATCAAGAGCGAATTCAGGGCATTCAAGATGTCATGATCTAGAGATGTATTTTTGCCCATATATAAATACAGTTATACAAAGGATCTACTTGGTGATGAGAATAAGTCGTCCCATCAGACAAATAATCAAATTTTCTATTGAATTTTGTGAAATGTGTTTCTTTTTTCAAGGATATTGAAGAACGAACATTACCCACTAACTATAACATTTAAGTTGTTCTTACGATAGCTTTCTCCCCTTCGCAACTTCGATTAGAGGTGATGGGAAAACAAAAAAACGCCTCACCACAATGGAGAAACGTTAGTTTAACGGTATATTAAATTCAATTACCGATTATGAAAATTTTAATAGATACCGGTGGCCGGGGTCGAACCGGCACTCCGTGAGGAACACGATTTTGAGTCGTGCGCGTCTGCCAATTCCGCCACACCGGCATGATCATTAAAGAGCGCAACTTATGATAAAAATCAATGGTGCCGAGGGCCGGACTTGAACCGGCACGGTAGTCACCTACCGCAGGATTTTAAGTCCTGTGTGTCTGCCAATTCCACCACCCCGGCAGTCTTTTCAAAAAAGGCGACACCCGGATTTGAACCGGGGATAAAGGTTTTGCAGACCTCTGCCTTACCACTTGGCTATGCCGCCATGATTGGAGCGGAAGACGGGATTCGAACCCGCGACCCCCACCTTGGCAAGGTGGTGTTCTACCACTGAACTACTTCCGCATATCAACTGGGCTAGCTGGATTCGAACCAACGCATGACGGAGTCAAAGTCCGTTGCCTTACCGCTTGGCTATAGCCCAATAATAAAATGGGGCGATTGATGGGAATCGAACCCACGAGTGCCAGAGCCACAATCTGGTGCGTTAACCACTTCGCCACAACCGCCATAGATGTTATGAATCATATAATTGGCAGGGGCAGTAGGAATCGAACCCACACCGGAGGTTTTGGAGACCTCTGTTCTACCTTTAAACTATGCCCCTATGAAAGTAAAAATGGTGGAGGGGGGCGGATTCGAACCGCCGAACCCGGAGGGAGCGGATTTACAGTCCGCCGCGTTTAGCCACTTCGCTACCCCTCCACATATGGAAATAATAAAGAAAAACAGTGCCGGCAAGAGGACTTGAACCCCCAACCTACTGATTACAAGTCAGTTGCTCTACCAATTGAGCTACACCGGCAAATAGTGGTGGCTCGGGACGGAATCGAACCGCCGACACACGGATTTTCAGTCCGTTGCTCTACCAACTGAGCTACCGAGCCAAGTATTACTTTTGAAAAATGGCGGTCCGGACGGGACTCGAACCCGCGACCTCCTGCGTGACAGGCAGGCATTCTAACCAACTGAACTACCGGACCATTTTGGTTGCACTCAATGAGTACTCCCTATTGGTATATAAAATAATTTGGTTGCGGGGGCAGGATTTGAACCTGCGACCTTCGGGTTATGAGCCCGACGAGCTACCGAACTGCTCCACCCCGCGACGATATAAAAGATATGGTGGAGGATGACGGGCTCGAACCGCCGACCCTCTGCTTGTAAGGCAGATGCTCTCCCAGCTGAGCTAATCCTCCGAATAAAAATGCTGGTATGTATTCTATAAAAATGGTGACCCGTACGGGATTCGAACCCGTGTTACCGCCGTGAAAGGGCGGTGTCTTAACCGCTTGACCAACGGGCCCTCTATTATATGTATCTTGTGGCGGAGAGCAAGGGATTCGAACCCTTGAGACGGGGTTACCGCCTACACGATTTCCAATCGTGCTCCTTCGGCCACTCGGACAGCTCTCCAAATTGGCTCCGCAGGTAGGATTCGAACCTACGACCGATCGGTTAACAGCCGATAGCTCTACCACTGAGCTACTGCGGAATGAAGAAAGCCTGGCGATGTCCTACTCTCACAGGGGGAAACCCCCAACTACCATCGGCGCTGAAGAGCTTAACTTCCGTGTTCGGTATGGGAACGGGTGTGACCTCTTCGCCATCATCACCAGACAATTTAGTGACAAAAGATATTATACTATGTATTGAAAATAAATCAAGAGATATTTTAAAAATGTTCTCTCAAAACTAGATAACAATGTTCATGCTTCACATTAGAATATAGGTTAAGTCCTCGATCTATTAGTATCTGTCAGCTCCACGTGTCACCACGCTTCCACCTCA
>NZ_JBSPZB010000015.1:0-86263 GCF_053851875.1 Bacillus sp. A015 | reverse complement strand
TCACTCTTGTCCCCATAGAAAAAACACCTCCACGTCTTATTTCGGATAACAACGATCCGTTTTCAAACTTGAAGGTGTTTTTTATTTGTCTCATCTTATGGGGTCAGTCCCACAGTCCCTGTGCTTTTTTTATTTTTGAAGAAAACGGCGTTCGAGCCACTCAACGAGCTGATACATGATGGTAGCAAACACGGCGATAATGAAAAGACTTAAAAACACGAGTGTAAAGTTGAAGACTTGAAAGCCATAAATGATCATGTAGCCGAGCCCTTTGGAGGAAACAAGGAATTCCCCTACAATGACCCCAACCCAAGAAAGACCAACATTGACCTTGATGGCAGAGATCATCGTTGGAATACTTGCTGGCAACATGACCTCACGAAAGACAACGCTTTTTTTCGCACCAAAGGTTTTCATTACTTTCAAATAGTTCTCATCGACCTCTTGAAAGGCTGTGTAAATGACAATCGTTGTAATGATCACACTAATGATCGCGCCCATGGCGACAATGCTGATCAAGCCAGGTCCAAGTGCAACAATTAAAATCGGGGCAAGAGCGACTTTCGGCATGGCATTTAAAATGACTAAATATGGATCAAGAACGTTCGCCAGACGAGTGGACCACCATAAGGCGGCGGCGAGCAAAATGCCGCAAAAGGTACCAAGTAGAAATCCGAGCATCGTTTCAAACAACGTAATACTCATATGATTCATTAAAGAACCATCTGATATTTTTTGCACAAACAATTGGCAGACCGCAGATGGTGAACTGAAAATCAGCGGATCTATGAGCCTAAAGTGACTGGCAAGCTCCCAAAGAGAAAAGAAACTGGCGAAAATGATGAGCTGATAGACACGTGTGATGCGTTTTTCCATTCGAACCTTTTTTCGATAGGCTTCATGTAAAAGGTCACTGTGTTTCAACTGTTTTCAGCTCCTTCCAAATCGTTTGAAAGAGCTCTTGGAAACTTGGTGTCTGTCTTGCTTCAAAAGGAGAGAGAGTCCTCAGTTCATCAGGAACGGTAAAGATATGCTGGATCGAGCCGGGATGCTTTGAGAATAAGAAAATACGATCACTCATCGCAATGGCTTCGCCGATGTCATGTGTCACAAGGACCGCTGTTTTTTGATAGTTTTTTAATGTGTGAAAGACGAGATCTTCTAATGTCAGTTTGGTTTGGTAGTCTAGAGCGGAAAATGGCTCATCTAGTAAAAGCAGGCTGGGATCAACTGCAAGCGTTCGGGCGAGTGCTGCGCGCTGCCTCATTCCGCCTGACAGCTCCTTCGGATATTTTTCCTCCACATCATCAAGCCCGAGCTTTGGCAGTAAGCCAAGAGCAGCTGAGGTGGCCTCGTGTGAATCCTGTTTGGCAATTTTCAACCCGAGAATGACATTTTCCTTGATGGTTTTCCAAGGGAACAAATAATCTTGCTGGAGCATGTAGCCGATTTGATGCTCCTTTTGATTCGGTTCTTTTCCTTCGATTAAAATTCGACCTTCAGAGGGCGGCGTAATTCCTGCGATGATGGACAGCAGGGTTGTTTTCCCGCAGCCACTGGGACCAATAAATGAGATGAATTCACCTTGGTCAATCTCCATATTGATATGCTGTATGGCCGTTGTTTTTTCTTTTAAAGAGAAGTACGTGTGGGTCACATCGTCAATTTGAAGGAAAGACATGTGCTACCTCCTATTCTATTTGTGATCTGTGACCTTCTTTGCAATGGATGAATCGACAAGCTGTTTGTACGGGATAAATTCCGGCAATTCACCGCTCGCCTTCATGATGTCCTGTAACTTGTTCCATTCCTCTTCATTCAGAAGGGGATCTGTTGCATATGAGTGCTGCTGCTTGTAGCGTTTGATCGCAGTTGATAAGACATCAAGGTCCGTATCAGGAAAATGAGATTGGATCGTTTTTGCAATCTCCTCTGGGTGCTTGGCTTCTACCCATTTTTGCGCTTTATAAATAGCACGAGTAAAGGCTTCGGCCGTCTCTTTGTTTTCCTTTAAGTAACTCTTCTTTGCCATGAAGGTGGTATAAGGCACCTTGCCAGAAGCCTCTCCAAAGGAGGCGGTAATGTACCCTTTGCCTTCTTTTTCAATTAAGGAAGCTGTCGGTTCGAATAACTGCACAAAATCGCCAGTTCCAGAGGAGAAAGCACCTGAAATGTTGGCAAAATCAATATTTTGAATCATCCGAAGATCCCTTTTTAAATCAATGCCTTCCTTTTTCAGGACGTATTCACCGACCATTTGCGGCATGCCGCCTTTGCGCTGTCCAAGAAAGTCTTTTCCTTTCAATTGATCCCAAGAGAATTGGTTTACTTTCTCCCTTGAAACAAGAAATGTGCCGTCTGTTTGTGTCAGCTGTGCAAAGTTCATGACAGAGTCTTTTGTGTCTTGTGCCTCCACATAGATAGAGGATTCAGATCCGGTCAGGGCGATATCGGCACCGCCGGATAAAAGAGCTGTCATCGTTTTATCGCCGCCCCAAGTGGTTTTTAATTCAACCTCTAAGCCTTCTTCTTTGAAGAATTCCTCTGATAAGGCGACATAAAGCGGAGCATAAAAAACCGAATGGGTGACCTCGGCTACTTGTACGGTCTGCTCTTGTTCTTTTTTACAGGCGACAAATGGAATAAAGAGCAGGACAACGAATATGAATGCCAGTCTGACTTTGATGGAACGATTCAAGAGTAATTCGCCTCCTTTGTTCTAGATCACTAATTAAAGTATGTCAAAAGGGATTTTTGGTGAGTGCCTAGATGAAATAAGAAGCGCATTGTTTATTTATAGAACGTGTCTTTTTTTTCTATACTGGAAGCATGAATGCTTTCTTGAATTTGGCAGAAATAAAGGGGCGGTTTCGTGTATAGAGTGAGTTGTGTATTTGTTGGGTGGTATTTGGTAGGACTCATATTAATGGTCTTTTTTGAAGTGCCGGCATGGCTTCAGTTTGCAAATGGGATTTTTTTGTGCTGTACGCCTGCTGCGTCATAGAGATTGGCCGAAATATTTATGGCTCATGGAGCTTTGTGATCAAAAGAGCAGCCGTTGTGGGCGTTCTTACGTTTACGGTTGAATGGGTAGGAATCACAACCGGGTTTCCATTCGGGGCCTATGAGTATTATCCGACGTTGGGTTTTCTTGTGGCGGGAGTGCCTTTAACGATTGCTTTTGCATGGGTTGGCGTGTTTTTAAATAGTCTTTTTTTATCAAGTCAACAGTCGAAGTGGAAACGAGCTATCGAAACGGGGATATGGATTGTGCTGCTTGACCTCATATTAGATCCAGTAGCGGCGCGGAAGTTTTGGGTGTGGTATGACGGCGGTGGTTTTTTTGGTATTCCTTTTGAGAATTTTGTGAGCTGGGGTATGATTGGAGCAGCACTCTCATTTCTTTTCCCGCTTGTCTCGATTGATCAAAAGGCACTGCGCTGGACGAGTTGTATTTATCATGACGGCAAAAGAGAACATGAAGGCTGGCGGAGCTGTATGGCTTTTTCCGCAGGGGAAAATCATGCATCAGGATACGCAGCCGCTTGAACTGGAAGGCGGGGCTTCTTTTTTAGTGAGGCAATTTGAGCAGGTCGTGATCAAGCCTGTGACCTTGCAATATACATTTAATCAATTTCAAAAGCCGACGGTATCTGTTGTGTTCGGAGAAGATGCCTTAGTATCTGGAGGCTCATTTCCAAGCAAGGAAGTGACACGCATGCTCGGGAGACCTGCTTGAAACGCAGTTAAACGCACATCAAGCGCAGGTCATCGCTGATCCTGATTTTTCAACAAACGAAGAATTTAGACAGATGACAAGGACAAGTCAGTCAACAAGCGATGCGTTCTAGCTTTTTAAATCAAAAGCTGTCAAACATTGAACCATCGTTATCTGGTTTTGTTCTCTTATTAGGAATACCTAAAGCCTATAAACAGCTGTCCCATCACAATGTATTTTTCCCTGAGAATTATGAACAAGAATTTAAGGATATTTTTCAGAAAAAGCAATTACCTCAGGAGCCGACACTTTACATATGCTATTCGGGCCATTCAGAGCCAGAATTAAGTGGAGGGCCGGGAAGAAGCAACCTTTTTGTCTTGGCCAATGCACCTTATGTGACAAAAGAGCAAAATTGGGACATGCTAAAGGAGACGTATCGTCAGCATATCAAAACAAAATTAAAGGAAAAGGGTCTCTTTGATATTGATCAGCTTGTCGAATATGAAGCGGTTCAAACCCCGCTTGATTTGCAGCAGAAAACGGGGGCACATCATGGAGCCATTTACGGCATGTCTTCAAACTCGTTCAAGCAGGCGTTCTTCCGTATCAATAATCAGTCAAAGGACATTGAAGGGCTTTGGTTTGTTGGAGGGACAAGTCAACCGGGCGGCGGCACCCCGATGGTGACAAAATCAGGCCAGCTTGTTGCAGAAGCGATCATCAAGCAATTGACGTAATACCGGATGAAAAGGAGAGAAATCAAGTGATTGTGGAAAAAAGAAGATTCCCGTCGCCCCATCCGCATATTCATTTATATACAGTGACCTATGAGGCAGATGGACTTCGGATAAAGGGGCTGCTCGCTGAACCGATCGGAGAAGGTCTCTATGATGGCTTTTTGTATTTACGAGGCGGCATTAAAAATGTGGGGATGGTGAGGCCTGGACTAATCGTGCAATTTGCAGCACAAGGCTTTGTTGTCTTTGCTCCCTTTTACCGAGGGAATCAAGGAGGCGAAGGAAACGAGGATTTTGCCGGAGAGGATCGGAAAGATGCATTCGCTGCATTTCAGCTGTTGAAGCATCACAAAAAGGTAAAGCAGGATCGTATTCATATCTTTGGTTTTTCGCGCGGTGGTATTATGGGCATTTGGACTGCTGTTGAAATGAAACAGGAGGCTGCTTCCTTTGTGACATGGGGAGGTGTAAGTGATATGAAGCTCACCTATGAAGAGCGTGTCGATATGAGAAGAATGATGAAGCGCGTGATAGGCGGTCCGCCGCACAAGGTACCTGAGGCATACGAGGACAGAACGCCATTGAATGTTGTAGATCAAATGGAAGCGCCTGTTTTAATCATCCATGGAGAGCAGGATCAGAATGTATCCATTGAGCATGCGTATTTATTAGAAGAAGCGCTTCGCAAGCACGGGAAGTCTGTGGAAACATGGTATTTTCACGGCTACAATCATTATTTCCCGCCTCAGCATAATCGAGAGATTGTCAGAAGGCTGACGACATGGATGCACAGCCGAAAAAGCGGAAATGTGGTAAAATAAACGGTAGAAAGAAATATAGAAAGTAAGGGGGATTTTCATTATGGGAATGCCTGTTGAATTTAATACAATGATTGTCACAAAAGGAAATGAGACAAGAATTGAAGAAAATGTGTTTGAACTCATGAAGAAAGGGTACCGCATTTATCCATTAAATATTCCGCTTGAGGTGCGCAAAACAAAAGATGGAGAAAAAACAGGGACAGCACATGTTGAAAAGCTGGAACTGACAGACAATGTCACAAAGGTGACTTACCGCCTTGTGTCATTGCATTCAACAAACTAAAAAAGCTGAGGGGTATATTCCCTCAGCTTTCGTCTTTTTATACGAGTGGTCCGCCTTTTGCTTCAATGTCACTTGCCGCATGGCTGAATTTTTTGAAGTTCTTTTTAAATTCATTGGCAAGGAAGTGTGCTTTTTCTTGATAAGCATTTTGGTCTTCCCACGTTTTAGCAGGTTGAAGTACTTCATCTGGTACACCTGGAATATGAAGTGGAATGTGTAATCCAAAGATGTCGTCAGTGATCATTTCGGCATTGTCAAGGTCACCTTCGATCGCTGCTTGCACCATCGCTCTTGTATGAGCAAGATTCATTCGTTTGCCCGTACCATAGCCGCCGCCAGTCCAGCCTGTATTCACAAGGAATACTTTTGCGCCGTGCTCATCAATTTTTTTGCCAAGCATTTCAGCATAGACGTGAGCTGGAAGTGGCAAGAATGGTGAACCGAAGCAAGTAGAGAATGTTGTTTCTGGTGACGTTACACCGCGCTCAGTTCCTGCTAATTTACTTGTGTAACCGCTCAAGAAATGGTACATCGCCTGTTCTTTTGTTAAACGGCTGATTGGAGGTAAAACGCCAAATGCATCAGCTGTTAAGAAGACAATGGCAGATGGATGACCTGCGATACTTGGTTTCACGATGTTATCAATCATTTCGATTGGGTAAGCAGCCCGTGTATTTTCAGTAAAGAATGTATCATCATAATCCGCTTCACGAGTTTCTTCATCAAGCACAACATTTTCTAGCACTGATCCAAAGCTGATGGCTTTGTAGATTTGTGGTTCTTTTTCTTCACTTAAGTTCACACATTTCGCATAGCATCCGCCCTCGATATTGAAGACACCTGTGCCAGACCATCCGTGTTCATCGTCTCCGATCAGCTTGCGGCTTGCGCTTGCAGAAAGCGTCGTTTTCCCAGTCCCTGAAAGGCCGAAGAATAATGCGACATCGCCTTCTTGACCAACGTTTGCTGAGCAGTGCATCGATAAAATATCTTGCTCAGGCAGCAGGTAGTTCATGACAGAGAAAATCGATTTCTTCATCTCTCCTGCATATTCTGTTCCACCAATGAGAATCGTCCGTTTTTCAAAAGAAACGATAATGAACGTTTCAGAGTTTGTTCCATCTGTTTCAGGATCCGCTTTAAAGTGAGGTGCAGATAAGATGGTGAAAGGTTTTTCGTTAGATGATGGCGTTGACCCGTCAGGTCTGATGAATAGCTGCTTTGCAAAGAGATTGTGCCATGCAAATTCGTTTACAACTGTAATCGGCATACGGTATCTTTCGTCAGCGCCGGCAAACCCTTCAAAGACAAATAGTTCATCACGTTCTTTTAAGTATGAGACAACCTTTGTATATAAACGATCAAATGCGTCTTTAGAGATCGGCTGGTTTACATGACCCCAATCGATTTTATGCTCAGAGCTTTCTTCTTTGACGATAAATTTATCTTTAGGCGAACGTCCAGTGTAAGCACCAGTTGTGGCGCGGACAGCTCCTGTTGATGTTAAAACGCCTTCATTACGTGCCAAAATCTTTTCAACAAGTTTCGGAACAGATAAATTTTGGTGCGTATTTTCTAATGAGAGCAATGACTGCAAATCTTCTTTTAAATCCACTGAGTTCATAAAAAAACCCTTCCTTTACCGTTGAATTTGTTTGTTTCGATTAGTATAACACATTGATAATAATAGTCTATACTATTTAAATATTTTTGTGTGTGTTTTTTCATTTCTGCTATGAAAATATGCTTTTTGGTGATGCTAATTGTGAGGTGAAAAAAGAGGAGAGATAATTCCTATGAAGCATTGACATGACGCAAGGGTTTAAGATAAGATATCTTATTGAACGGATACTCTTATCCCGAGTTGGTGGAGGGACAGGCCCGATGAAGCCCAGCAACCGGTTTCTTATGAAAAAGGCATGAACATGCTGAGAAACCAAGGTGCTAACCTGATGCAAGGTACAAGAACACCTTGAGCGATAAGAGTGAAAGGCATGCGATCTCAGACCCTTTCCTCGCAATGAAGGAAATGGTTTTTTTATTTTTGAGATATCATATGAACAAATTGCCAATAACATCTCTAATATAAACGATTCATATAAGAGGGAACGAGTTCCGTATCATATCGGAGGCCTCATCTTGGGATGATGTGGCCTTGTACAGGAGGAAATAGCCATTATGAGTCAAAATCGTCGTTTATTTACTTCAGAATCAGTGACAGAAGGACATCCGGATAAAATCTGTGATCAAATTTCAGACAGCATTTTGGATGAAATTTTAAAGAAAGATCCAAATGCACGTGTTGCCTGTGAGACCTCTGTAACAACCGGTCTCGTATTAGTAAGCGGTGAGATTACAACGTCTACTTATGTCGATATTCCAAAGACGGTACGTGACACGATTAAGGAAATTGGCTACACACGTGCGAAATATGGTTTTGATGCGGAAACATGTGCGGTGCTTACATCAATTGATGAACAGTCTGCTGATATTGCGCAAGGTGTAGACAAAGCGCTTGAAGCACGTGAAGGAACAATGACTGAAGAAGAAATTGATGCCATCGGTGCAGGTGACCAAGGGCTTATGTTTGGTTTTGCAAACAACGAAACAGAAGAGCTGATGCCGCTGCCGATTTCACTAGCGCATAAATTATCTCGTCGTTTAACAGAAGTACGCAAGGATCAAACACTTGCATACCTTCGCCCAGACGGAAAAACACAAGTAACAGTTGAATATGATGAACAAAACAAACCAGTTCGTATTGACACAGTGGTTATTTCCACGCAGCATGCACCAGAAGTGACGCTTGAACAAATTCAAAGCGACTTAAAAGAGCATGTCATCCACCCTGTGGTTCCAAGTGAACTGATTGATGAAGAGACAAAATACTTTATTAATCCAACAGGCCGTTTTGTCATCGGTGGACCTCAAGGGGATGCTGGTTTAACTGGACGTAAAATCATCGTTGATACGTATGGCGGCTACGCTCGTCATGGCGGCGGTGCTTTCTCTGGTAAGGACGCAACAAAGGTTGACCGTTCTGCGGCATATGCTGCTCGTTACGTAGCGAAAAACATCGTAGCAGCTGGCCTTGCAGATTCTTGTGAAGTGCAACTTGCTTATGCAATTGGTGTTGCACAGCCTGTATCGATTTCAATTGATACATTCGGAACAGGAAAAGCTTCTGAAGAAAAATTAATTGAAGTGGTTCGTGCGAACTTTGATCTACGTCCGGCTGGCATTATTCAAATGCTCGATCTGCGTCGTCCGATCTATAAACAAACAGCTGCATACGGACATTTTGGCCGTCACGACTTAGATCTCCCATGGGAAAAAACGGATAAAGCCGACACGCTTCGCAAGGAAGCATTAGGACAATAACAACATATAAAACCGCTTATTTTAAGCGGTTTTCCTTTTGATTAAAAAAAATTCTACAAAAAGCGTAAAAATGTGAAACGAAATCGGACAAAATACTGTCTAATTATAGGTCTACTTTTAGAAATAACATAACGTGGAGGCAATAATATGTGTGGGTTTGTTGGTGTGTTTAATCACCGTCCATTGTCCGAAACTACTGAGCAGGAAGAGTTAATTAAACAAATGAATCGTCTCATCGTTCATCGTGGTCCGGATGATGAGGGGTACTTCCATGATGAGCATGTAGGATTTGGATTTAGACGTTTAAGTATTATAGATGTTGAACATGGAAAGCAGCCGCTTTCTTATGAAGATGAGAAATATTGGATTATTTTCAACGGAGAAATTTATAACTATGTGGAGCTGAAGGAAGAGCTTGTGAAAAAGGGCTATACGTTCAGCACAGACTCTGATACAGAAGTACTTCTTGCCACATATCGTCACTATAAAGAAGAAGCTGCTTCTAAGCTTCGCGGCATGTTTGCCTTTTTAATTTGGGATAAAGAAGCGCAGTTATTATATGGCGCAAGAGATCCTTTTGGCATCAAACCGCTTTATTTTACACAAATGGAAGAGCAAGTGTACTTTGCTTCTGAACGCAAAAGTTTAATGGCTGTAAATGAGAACATTTTATTTGATGAGACCTCTCTGCAGCAATACATGTCTTTCCAATTCGTTCCTGAGCCAAATACACTTGATCAAAAGGTGCACAAGGTGGAGCCGGGTCATCAGTTTACACTTCGCCCGGGCAAGGAGATGGAATTTAAGACTTACTGGAAGGTTCAATTCAAGCCTGAACAAACTCAAGAACAGAAATTAATAGAAGAAGTGCGCGATGCAATCTATGATTCTGTGAAAGTGCACATGAGAAGTGATGTACCTGTTGGTTCATTCCTTTCTGGCGGTATTGATTCTTCTTTCATCGTGTCTGTTGCAAAGGAATTTCACCCTGAGCTGAAGACGTTCTCTGTTGGCTTCGAGCAGGATGGTTTTAGTGAAGTGGATGTGGCAAAGGAAACAGCTGATAAGCTAGGCTTACAAAACTTTAATGCCGTCATTTCCCCTGAGGAATATATGAACGAGCTTCCGAAGATTGTTTGGCATTTAGATGATCCTTTAGCTGATCCGGCGGCGATTCCACTTTATTTCGTCGCAAAAGAAGCGAAGAAACAAGTCACAGTTGTTCTTTCTGGTGAGGGAGCGGACGAGCTGTTCGGTGGATATAATATTTACCGCGAACCTCTTTCTCTAAAGCCATTTGAATCTGTTCCCTCTATGCTGAAAAAGCTTCTTCTTCGTCTGGCACGTTTAATGCCAGAAGGAATGAAAGGGAAAAGCTTTATCGTTCGCGGCTGTACGCCGTTAGAGGAACGCTATATCGGCAATGCGAAAATCTTTGAAGAGCCAGTGAAGAAAAACCTCTTAAAGCAGTATGATCCGAACATCACATATCGTGACGTGACGAAAACATACTTCGAGGAAAGTGCAGGCTACAGTGATATTAACAAAATGCAATATGTTGATATTCATACGTGGATGCGCGGAGACATCTTGCTTAAAGCAGATAAGATGACAATGGCGAACTCTCTTGAGCTTCGTGTTCCATTCCTTGACAAGGTCGTATTTGAAGCGGCTTCTAAAATTCCAGAAGAGCTGAAAACAAAAGACGGCACAACGAAATACTTATTGCGTAAAGCAGCAGAAGGCATTGTGCCAGACCACGTGTTAAATCGCAAGAAGCTAGGTTTCCCTGTTCCAATTCGTCATTGGCTGAAAAATGAGATGAACGCTTGGGCGAAAGATATCATTAAAAACAGTCAAACAGATGAATACATTAACAAGCAATATGTTCTTGATTTATTAAATGAACATTGTGCTGGCAAAGCAGATCATAGCCGTAAGATTTGGACAGTCCTGATCTTTATGATCTGGCACAGCATTTATGTGGAGCGCAGTATTGATCCAGAGCAGTTGAATCACCAACCAAAAGAAGTCATCTTTAGTTAATGAAAAAAGGTTTTCAGCTTTGTGCTGAAAACCTTTTTTGTCATGATAGAAAGTAGTGGAAAAGGGTAAAATAACAAGCGGTTCATAGTTATTGCTTAATATCCTGAAAAAAACATGATAAAGTGAAGATACACGTATGATGTTAACGGGATAAAAGGGAACGATAGTATTGTCCTTTTTCTACATATTCTCTGCGGATCCGGTCCATGTCTTGGATATCTTCATCTGTTAACAGTCGAATCACTTTGGCTGGACGGCCAAAAGCGAGTGATCCTTTTGGGATGACCTTTCCTTGAGGGACAAGACTTCCTGCACCGATAAAGGCACCTTCGCCAATTTCCGCACCATCGAGAATGATGGACCCCATGCCAATGAGGGCATTTTTTCGAATGATTGAGCTATGTAATGTGACTTGGTGTCCAATGGTAGCACCATCTTCAATAAGAAGTGTTTTTCCAGGACTTTGATGCAGACAGGATAAGTCTTGAATGTTGACGTTTTTTCCAATTCTCACTGGAGCGACATCGCCTCTGATGACGGTTTGGAACCAAACGCTCGAATATTCTCCAATCATGACATCGCCAGTAATGGTGGCGTTATCTGCAACAAAGACCGATTCATGAATCTCAGGTGTAAACTGATGATATGGATAAATCACTTTTTCGACTTCCTTTCTTAATACAACATTTGTGAGGTGTTTACTTTGTGGACTTGGCATGCTGAAAGACCAGTTGGTACAATTGTGATTGTACATGGTGCTAGTGAATATCATGGCCGATATAAATGGCTGATCGAAATGTGGCGAACTGCAGGCTATCACGTCATCATGGGTGACCTGCCTGGGCAAGGGACATCAACACGTGCGCGCGGCCACATCCGCTCTTTTCAAGAATACATTGATACAGTTGATGAATGGATCGAACATGCGAAGTCATTCAGGCTTCCTACATTTTTACTTGGGCACAGCATGGGTGGACTCATTTCAATTGAGTGGGTCAAGCAGTATACCCATACGAAGATTGATGGCCTTATTTTATCATCACCTTGTTTAGGTCTGCAATTTAAACCGAAGAAGCTGATGGATTTTGCGTCAAAAGGTCTAAATGTGCTGGCCCCGTCTTTTAAAGTAGAGTCCGGGCTGTCTATTGAACTTGCCACACGGAATCAGGCCGTTATTGAGGCAGATTCAAATGATTCACTTTATGTGACAAAGGTGTCGGTTCGCTGGTATCGAGAGCTGATCAAAAATATCGATGCGGCGATGCAGCCAACGAATGTCTTTCGGTCGATTCCGCTCCTCTTAATGCAGGCGGGCGATGACAAGTTCGTAGATAAAACGAGAGTGATCAAATGGTTCAATGGCATTGAATCATACAATAAATCATACCGTGAATGGGAAGAGCTGTATCACGAAATTTTTAATGAACCGGAAAGAGAAGATGTGTTTAAGGCGGCAAGAGCCTTTACAGATCAGTATATTTGACTGTGAGTTTAAGTTGGGGGTGGATTGATTTGTCAGTACCAGAGCGTCCTTTTGCACTGATGACGAAGGTATATAAAGATATTTTTCCGCTTGTTCATCAGGAGCTAAAAAAGTGGCGGGCTCATGCGGAAATGATTGAAAATGAAGAACTGAGAACGCAAGCACTAGCGAGCATATCCAGTAAAACCTTTCACTGTGAAGGCGGAGGAATTTTATCTCTTTTAGCAGGTGAAGCGAAAGAAACGTGTATTGAATTCATTGTGGCGTATCAAACCATCAGTGATTACTTAGATAACCTATGTGACCGCAGCACGTCGCTTGATCCAAAAGATTTTCATATGCTGCATCAAGCGATGAGAGATGCGCTTAATATTCAAGCTGAGCTTAAGCCATATTATCAATTCCGTGATGATCAAGAGGATCATGGGTATTTACATGAGCTTGTCCGCACATGTCAAGACGTGCTGTCACGCCTAGAGCATTATCCGATCATTCAGCCGTATTTACACACGCTGTGTGATTATTATAGTGATTTACAAGTACATAAGCACGTGGTTCCTCATGAACGTGTGCCTCGATTAGAGTCATGGTTTCGCCAATATGAAAAGGATTTGCCGAAGATGGAATGGTATGAGTTTTCAGCATGTGCAGGATCAACGTTAGGCATTTTTTGTCTTGTGGCGTATGCACTTCAGCCTGATTTTACAGAAAAGCAGGCGAAGCAAATTTACGAAAGCTATTTCCCTTATATTCAAGGTCTGCACATTTTACTGGATTACTTAATTGATCAAGAAGAGGACCGGCTTGGGGGCGATCTGAATTTTTGCTCATACTATGACTCTCATCATGAGATGATGGACAGACTTCAGCATTTTATCGAAAAAGCGGATGAGCAGCTGAAAGGCATTCCACACGAAAATTTTCACAAGCTGATTAACAGAGGGTTACTGGCGGTCTATTTGTCCGATGAAAAAGTGACAGCCCAAAAAGAGATGAACAAGCTGGCAAAACGGCTGATCAAATCAAGCGGGAAAACCTCGTTCTTTTTCTATATCAATGGAAGAGCCTATCGGACCTATCAGAAAATGCCTTGGATGAAATCTTCTTAAAAAAGCTCAAATCCATTAGGATTTGAGCTTTTTTTCAATCGCTACCACAAAGGGTGGGTCGTTATGAATATTCATGTATTGATAAGACAAGACTTGTACTTCTTCATGATGAAGAGACCTGCAATAATCAAGAAGCACTTCTTTTTCTTTTTTTCCTTCGGGATGACCGTGGTAAATGACAAGAACGATCAGACCCCCGGGCTTTAGCCAGTCAATGAGCTGTTTGATCGCTTCAATGGTCGTATGAGCATGAGTGGTGACGGTTTTATCGCCTCCGGGCAGGTACCCAAGGTTAAAGACTGCACCAGATATGTGCCCATAAACATCCGCTGGTAAGTGATCAGTCAGTTTTTCATGTCCATCGTGGATGAGGTGAACGTAAGGATATTGCTCACCAAGCCTTTTGCTTGTTTGCTTTAAGGCCTCCTCCTGAACGTCGAATGCAAAAACTTGTCCATCTTTTCCTACAAGGTCAGCTAAATAGAGTGTATCGTGGCCATTTCCCATCGTTGCATCAATGACGATATCGCCTTTTTTACAAGCACGTTCTAACAGCTCTTTACTAAAAGGGAGCATGCGCTTTAAAATCATTTGGCCGCTTCTTCCAATCTGACGAAACGTTTGCCTTGATAGCTGTTTCGTCTTTCAAGCTCAGCATTAATGGCATTAAGTACTTCCCACTTATTTACACTCCACATCGGACCAACCATTAATTCAATTGGACCATCGCCTGTAATACGATGAATAATCATTTCTGGCGGCAGGATCTCCAGTTGATCACAAACAAGCTGAACATATTCCTCCTGGCTTAAAAACTCAAGCTTGCCTTTTTCGTATTGCTTGACCATTGGTGTGCCTTTTAATAGGTGAAGTAAATGAATTTTGATTCCTTGCACATCTAGATCAGCGACAGCTTTTGCTGTTTCCATCATCATGTCCCGGTTTTCAAGAGGCAATCCGTTAATGATATGCGAGCAGACACGAATTCCGTGTTTTCGCAGTTTTTCTACACCTTCTACGTAGCATTCATAATCATGGGCACGGTTGATAAGCATAGCTGTCCGTTCGTGTACGGTTTGAAGGCCAAGCTCTACCCATAGATAAGTGCGCTCGTTTAATTCAGCTAAATATTCCACAACGTCATCTGGCAGACAGTCAGGTCTTGTCGCAATAGATAAACCAACCACTCCATCCAGTTTCATGACGGTTTCGTATTTTTCTTTTAAGACAGGAAGCGGCGCATGTGTATTTGTATACGCCTGGAAATACGCCATGTATTTTCCGTCTTTCCATTTTGTGTGCATCCGGTCTTTGATTTCATTAAATTGAGTGATGAGATCATCAGCCCGGTTTCCTGCAAAATCACCAGACCCAGCGGCACTGCAAAATGTACAGCCTCCGTGGGCTACAGTACCATCACGGTTTGGGCAATCAAAGCCACCATCTAAGGCGACTTTAAACACTTTATGACCAAAGTGCTCGCGTAAATGATAGTTCCACGTGTGATAACGTTTTTCGCTGTTTGAATATAAAAAAGGGTTATGCTGATCCAAGTCAGTAACCTCCTTGCATAATAATAGGCATCCTTAAAGTTTAACAAAAATCACGAAGGAGGACAATTGAATCTGTCCAACATTTTCTTTAGTGAAAAAGCTTTACATGGGCAAAATAGGCGGGAGCGATGATGAAATGGAGGGAATGTAAGATGGCAACAAGGCAGTCGATCGATGAATTTATCCAAAAAAGTACTGAAACCCTTGAGTTTGCAAGTGAACAATTTGATTTGAGCTCACGGCAGGAACATTATAATGAGGAAGAGTTTTCTAAAGCACAGCTCATGCTTGAGAATACGGTCAACGAATTAGAAAAATTAAAAGATGTCGCCAATGACCAGCAAAGAGAACGGTTAGACAGGGCGCGTGTTCAAATTCAAAGCTTGCAAAACCAAATGATTTTAGGGATTTCTTACGATAATGAATGATGAACAGATCCTTCTTTTAAGGGTCTGTTTTTTATTTTTTTAATAAGCTATTGACTTTTATACTGGGTGTCTATATTGTATTAAGTGTACTATATCAACTAATACACTACAGACACTTAAAAAGTGAAGAAAGGTGTTCAACCATGAAAAAAGAAAAAAAGCCAATCAATTTGAAGTGGATGGTGCTGGCTGTTGCGTTAGCATGTACATTTTTTTTCGTTCTCGTTTTCATTGGTTTTGAAGTTCAAAAAGATTTTATACCAAATTCGGTCCCTTTAATGCAAGGACATGATCAAGCGATAGGACTGCAAAAGCATGAATGAGAAAAGAGGGAACCATCATGATTCAAATAGATCCAAGAAGCGCTGCGCCAATATATGAACAAATCATTGAGCAGTTGAAAATTTTGTGCCTAAAAGGTGTGATGAAACCTGGTGACAAACTGCCTTCTGTAAGAGAGCTGGCCACCATCATCATCGCGAATCCAAACACCGTCAGCAAAGCGTATAAAGAGCTTGAGCGGGAAGGAATTATTGAAACACTAAGAGGCCGCGGTACGTATGTAACAGAAGGTGCCCAATTAAAGCTGAATGAAGGGAAGGTGCTGGAGATGAAGGAGCAATTAAGACAACTCATCATAGAAGCTCATTATGCCGGTATTGACATTCATCAACTCAAAGAATGGCTAGAAGAGATCGGCTCAAGTCTAAAAGGAGGAAAACAAGGTTGATTGAGGTCAGAAATGTATCGAAGAAATTAAATGGACGCGAAGTACTCAGTGACGTTTCCTTCAAGATAGGCGAAGGAGAGATCTTCGGTCTGCTTGGCCGGAATGGCTCAGGAAAAACAACACTTCTCAGATTGATTCAGCAAATTCTTCTTCCGGATGAAGGAGAGATTTATTTTAAAGACGTACTGGTGAAAGAACACCCCTTAGTGAAGCAAAATATTGTGTATATGCCGGTCGTGAATCCTTACTTTGACAGGTACAATTACGGACAGCTAGTACAGCTGTTAAAGCAAATTTATCCGAAGTTTGACGTGACATATGCCAATGAGCTGGTGAACCGTTATGAGATTCCGGAAAAAGTGAAATATCGTGAATTGTCGACAGGTTTAAAGAAACAGCTGTCATTAATTTTAAGCTTTGCCATCAAACCAGCGGTCATTTTGTTAGATGAGCCGACAGATGGGATTGATGCGGTCACTAGAAACGACGTTCTTCAGCTGATGATTGATGAGGTGGCAGAACGACAAACGACGATTTTAATTACCTCTCACCGCTTAGAGGATATTGAGCGTATGTGTAATCGAATTGGATTTTTAGAAGGCAATCAACTCACAAGTGTCATGGATTTAGATGAATTAAAGAATGACTATGTCAAAATCCAAATGGCATTTGAAGAAGATATGAATTTAAGTATTAGAAAAAAAGGCGTCTCCATTTTAGATCAAGCAGGTGTTTTCTATACAGCGCTTGTGCTCAAAACAGATGTAGAGGCAAAAGAGTATTTG
Organism: Bacillus sp. A015; assembly: GCF_053851875.1. Lineage (NCBI taxonomy): Bacteria > Bacillati > Bacillota > Bacilli > Caryophanales > Bacillaceae > Bacillus > Bacillus sp. A015. The sequence goes on along the minus strand of NZ_JBSPZB010000015.1, from coordinate 69,186 downwards.
AAATCATTACAGCCGAAAGTATGGCATGAACTGCCTGTGAATTTAGAAGAAGTATTCATTGCGAAGTTTGGAGGGAAACGCAGATGGTAAAGCAGCAATTATTATTTAAGGAATGGAAGCAATCAGAGCTGACATTCATTTTAGTGATGCTTGTTGCGGCGCTTGCGACGCCCTTTGCATTCTTAATGGATTATTCGTCTTTTCAATCATGCCTAAAGGATACAGCGTGTATTGTGGATACACCACGTTTTTCTTATATCTTTAAGACAGATACTTTCCTTTCTCTTTCATGGTTAATGGGAATCTTCTTTGCTGTGATTCAGCTTGGATTTGAGAGGAATAAAGGGCAAATGGACTTTACCTTATCCTTGCCGTTTAGCAGAAGTACCATCTATCATACAAAATTTTTCCTAGGCGCTGGAATCATTGCCATCGTTCATGTCGTCTCATATGTTCTCTCTTATTTACTCATATTAGGCCTCGACCCACTAAAGACACCTGGTTTTAATAGCGGTTATTTATTTGCGACGGTATCCTCCTTGATGATCTATAGTTTGTTTTTTGCGGCTGGTACTTTAACAGGAAGCGCCATTTCTCAAGCGATCGTTGCATTCAGCACAGCCATTTTACCCTTTTTATTGATTGGCCTACCGATCGTTCATATAGATTTTATCATGAAAACAAGTGGGATTTGGATGGATAAGATCTTCAATAATTTGATATCGCCCATTTCCCCAATTACTTATATCACAACTGAACGTTTTCAACCTGAATATCCAATTTGGTTCACTGGTGAAGAATTCATTGTGCCAATTGTTATGATGTTTGTATTTTATCTCATTGGTCTGTTTAGTTTTATGAAACACCCAATTGAACGAAATGGCCGCTTCTTTCTTTACTCAAAAATGGATAGACCGATTCAAATTATGGTGATTGTCTTTGGTGTTCTAGGGTTTGGCTGGGTTGGATTTTCGTCAGACAATTCAATGTTTGGTTATATCGCTGGCATGTTAATCGGTGGAGCTGTAGGCGTACTGACAAGTTATTTCTTGATATATCGAAAAAGATAAACAGAGAGTAGGGGAGTAGAGATGATTCAGATTCAAGTGTTAGATCATGTGTTTAAAATTGGTAAGAAGGGCAGAGAAAACGAAATTCCTGTGCTCAAAGGCATTGACCTATCCATCAAAAGAGGCGACATTGCTTGTATCATCGGACGAAGTGGCTCGGGGAAATCTACCTTATTAAATTTAATTTCAGGATATATTACGCCAACGAGCGGACAAATTGTCATCGATGGAACCAATGTGACTGGCTTTAATGAAAAAGAATGGGCGGACTTTCGTTTAGATCACTTTGGCTTTATCTTTCAAAGCTTTCAATTGATCGGGAGCTTAACAACGTTTGAGAATGTTGAACTTCCGCTCACTTTAAAAGGTGTGAAGCCGTCTGAACGTAAGGCGAAAGTAAAAGAAATGCTCAAACGAGTAGGCCTTGAGCATCATGCAGGGCATTATCCAAATGAGCTGTCAGGTGGACAGCAGCAGCGTGTGAGTATTGCAAGAGCTTTGATTTTAAATCCATCTATTATTTTAGCCGATGAACCAACAGGCAGTTTGGATTCGGAAACCGAAGGAGAAATTCTAGCCTTTATCCAGCAGCTCAATCGTGAAAAAGGAATTACATTTGTCATCATTACACATGACGATGAAGTCGCTTCAATCGCAGACACAACGTTCCAGCTTCATGATGGTGTATTAAAGAAAGGGGAACAGTCCATTGAAATTTAGAGATCAGGTCAAATTCATTAGAAGAAACATGAAGAAAAATAGATTGCGTGTGTTTATGACCATTCTTGCGACCACAATGGCATGCTCTTTCTTAATCGTTCTAGCGTCTGTCGGTTTTGGTCTGCAAAAATCGGCTGAAGATGAAATCATGAAGCAGCAAATCATCACAGAAATTAAAGTGTTAGGTAAAGAAAAAGGAGACGTCAAGGTTGATGATTTAAAGAAATATGATCATGTGAAATCTGTTGTCTCAAGAACGTCTCTCAATCCATTGTTAAATGTTGAGCTCGATGACCGCTCAAGTGAAACGCAGGTTGCTCTGACGGATATGAAGGAAGAAAAAGAAGCAGGGCTTGAGCTAGACCGAGGAAAAGTCCCAACATCAGCGAACGAAATTGTGGTCGGGTATCATATGGCAGAACAACTGTGGACGGAAAAAGAACGCAAAGACTATGAAAAAGAAGTCAATCAGATGTCTAATGGTGAAGAATCACCGAAAGAGCCAAAGGGCTATACGAAGGATATTTTAAATAAAGTCATTCAAATCAAGGTGCCAAAACTAAATGAAGAAAATGAAGTCGTCAAAGAAAAAACATTTGATTTCCGTGTAGTAGGTGTCATGAAAAAGCCGAATTTGGAGTGGCAGCAGGATCATAAAATTCTCATTCCGAATGCTTATGAAAAAGAATTTGGTCAAATGCTGGATATGTCTCCTGAAGCCGGCAATGTCGACAAAATGACCTCTGTCTATGCAGACAAATTCGACAATGTCGGTGCGCTCACGAATAAGCTGACAGATGAGGGCTACCAAGTCATCTCTGTGACGAACCAGCTCGAAGGAATGGATATGTTCTTTACGGTCTTCAAAATTGGACTCATTTTTGTCGGATGTATTGCGGTCATTATTTCTGCAATTGGTATTTTCAATACGATGACAATGGCGGTAACAGAGCGAACACAAGAGATTGGTATTATGAAAGCTATTGGCGCGAATCCATCCATTATCAAGCGAATGTTTCTAATGGAAAGTGCTTATATTGGGGTGATTGGATCGATCATCGGTATTATCATCTCGTATCTCATTAGTTTCGCAGTCAATTTAATTATTCCATCCATTTTGTCTTCCATGTCTGAGGGAGGATCAAGCGATCAATTCTCGATTACCTTCTCCTATATTCCGCTAAGTCTTGTGATCACAGCGACAGTGATTAGCGCAGGGGTAGCGATTATATCTGGACTCAACCCAGCACGTAAGGCAACGAAAACGAATGTATTAACCGCATTAAGAAGAGAAATTTAAAAAGAACCTCCTGTTCCTAGTGGGCTGACAGGAGGTTTTTGATCGTGAAGCATAGCTATTGCTTAGGTGCCCTGTAGCCTGCTCGCTCTGCCTCTTCTACGGAGCAGAACAGCTCGGTTACATTTTTTGTTCGCGAGTAGTATCTGCTGCTCGGTGTATGATAAATGCCATTCACACTCCCTTTGATGTTACAGGCGGCCGATTCTTTTTTTGTTTCCTTTTGTGACTCATGCCCGCCCGTATTCGTTCCCTCATCCTTAGGAGCGGAGCGCTGGACGGTTGAGGATTGAGTTTCATTATTTTTTTTCTTGTTTTCTTTTTTGAGTGTTTCGTTGCTAGAGGTCAGCTTGTCTATTTTCTCTTCAAGCTCTTGAATGGTCTCCTCTTGCTGTTTTACTGTTTCTTTTTCTGAGGTGATGTTTTCTAGCTTTTTTGACAGTTTTTCTTTTTCTTTTGTCGCGTCTTCTAAAGAGGATGTAAGCGACTCTTTATCTTCCTTCAGGCGAGAATTTTCAGATGCTAATTGTTTTTGATCCTTTAACAGCTGTTCGGAAGTTGGATCTGCTTGTGCCCTAGGAGCATCTGTGGCCACAAATGGTAACGACATGATGGAAAAAACGAGACCAATGATCAAAAAAGGATAAAAGAGTCCCTTTGAAAAAATCCTTTGGTTCTGGTGTTTGAATAAGAAGAAATTAGCGGCATATCCTATGGCGAAACAAAAGCATAAAAGACCTATGATGAGTAAAAAGATCATCTAGCAGCCCCCCTAAATCTCTATTTACACCTATCATACCTCATTTTTCCATTTTGTAGAGTGATTCAAATAAAAAAACCTGTTACACAGGGCTTTCAGCTAATGGCAATCCTTTAATAGCTTCTTTTACCGTCAAATATGTGATGGTATGTTGGAAATCTGTATCCAAGTCTTTCATTTTCATCGCAAGCTGTGGTTTGATCCCAGTAATGATCAGTTCCGTTCCAGTTAAGTTGAGGGGATGGTGCAGTTTGAAAATTCGTGCTGCGACGGAATCATCTACATCGATTAAACCAGAAAGATCGACGATTAAATAATCATCCTTTGAATCACCTAATATACAAGTTAACTTAGCGACAATGGCATCAAAGCGTTCTTCAGATAGTTTTCCGATGAGTGGAAGAGCGGACACACCATTTTTGATTGGGGCGATTGGCGTCGAAAGAGAGGTGACTTCCTTTAAGGAATCTTCTAGGAGCTGTTCATATTCTTTCTGTTTCGTAATATCCTTTTGAAAGCCAATGAAAAATGTTTTGTCATCTTGTTCAATGTATAGAGGATCTATATTGAGTTCATTCCAAAAAAAGTGCCGTCTTTTTTATAATTTTTGAGCTGTGTCTTTTCCTTGGAGGAATCGACAACGACGCCCAAGAATCTCATCTGGTTTGTATCCAGTCATTTGTGTAAAGCCATGATTCACATAAACGATAGGGTTATCCTCTAAAGAAGGGTCTGTAATGACAACAGCAATCCGCGCATGATCTAGCGCTTTTTTTATGAGTTCAAGCTGTTTTTGCAAGCCGAAGATGTTCAAGCTGACCATATTACCCTCCTTTGCTGCTGCTATCAGACATTTAAAATGGTTTCTTTTCAACCAAAATAATTCTTTATAAACGAAAAAGAACATATGTTCTTTTTCGGTGATTGCAAACACTTTGTTAAATTTGTCATCATAGTTTGTCCTCCATTAGAATAGAGTAAGTAAGGAGACTTTTCTTTAGAAAAAGAAGGAATCAATTGCTCATAATTCATAAAATGACAAAAATAGTTAATATGGATTAGGTGAAAATGATTCCAATGCATCAAGATTGTTTTTGGGTCATTCACATATAATGGAAGAAACAAGCTTTTTTTCTTCGTTAGAGAGAATAGACCTTTTACATGGATTATGACGGAACAGCAGAATGGCATTACAGGGGGCTGGACAGCCTGAAGTCGCTTTACTATTCTAAGGGCTTTAGGAAGGTGATGAAAATGCTGCAACAAGTCATTATTGCTTGCGCCATTGGAGGGGTCATGGGCATTCTCGGTCACGTAAAGAAAAAAGGCAGGCTAGAGAAGCCCAGAATGACAAAAAAGTTTATTTACCTAGGGTTTATTGAAGATTGGCTCGTTGGGATGATTGCCGCTACACTGCTTGTCTTATCCTCAAATCCCGATTCTAGTCTGCACTTGGTCATCTTATCAATTATTTCAGGTTACGGAGGAGAAGCAGTTCTGCGAAGCTTCGATTTTGTGAGAGAACAGCGTTCACAGGATGCAGACTCCAACCGTCATAACCGATCTCCACACGAATAATATCCTCTACTTTACCCTAGTCTAGGGTACATTCCCATTGTATACAAACCTGCTTGCACTTATGATCATAATTCTATAAAATACTACTTAGATGACGGTTACGATAAGAACAGTGAAGAGGAGTAGTAGGAAAGCAGTATTTGTCTTTAGAGAATTGACGGCTGGTGAAAGTCAATCAAATCTGCTTCTGAACTCGCCTCAGAGTTGCAGTTGCGTTAAAGCTTCTGTCGCATGTCTGCGTTAAAGATATTAAGCGAGCGTACGAACAGCAAGTTACGCTAACAAGGGTGGTACCGCGGGAACCAAAAAATCTCTCGTCCCTTTCCAGGGATGAGGGTTTTTTGTTGATTTTAGAAAAATCTGAATTCTTGCAGTGGTCATCTGAGCAGATAAAGCCGTACATATTAAAGGAGGTTTTCATATTGAGTTTTCAGCATCGGGAAATTGAAAAGAAGTGGCAGGATTATTGGCTGACACATAAAACATTCGCCACATCTGACTCGGAAGGTAAACCAAAGTTTTATGCGCTTGATATGTTTCCATATCCATCAGGAGCAGGGCTTCATGTTGGGCATCCTGAGGGCTACACAGCAACGGATATTTTATCACGTATGAAACGTATGCAGGGATATGATGTTCTTCATCCAATGGGATGGGATGCCTTTGGTCTTCCAGCGGAGCAGTATGCACTGGATACAGGAAATGATCCGGCGCTCTTTACAGAAGAGAACATCAATAACTTCCGCCGCCAAATTCAATCTTTAGGATTTTCGTATGACTGGGATCGAGAAATCAATACGACAGATCCGAATTATTACAAATGGACACAATGGATTTTCTTGAAATTGTATGAAAAAGGATTGGCGTATATCGATGAAGTACCAGTTAACTGGTGCCCAGCGCTCGGCACGGTCCTTGCAAACGAAGAAGTCATTGATGGAAAAAGTGAACGCGGAGGACATCCTGTTGAAAGACGTCCAATGAAGCAATGGATGCTGAGAATTACGGCATATGCGGACAGGCTGTTAGAAGATTTAGAAGACATTGATTGGCCTGAAAGCATCAAAGATATGCAGCGTAATTGGATCGGACGTTCTGAAGGTGCGCATGTTCACTTTGAAGTAGAAGGACATAACGAACAGTTTACCGTTTTTACAACGCGTCCTGATACACTATTTGGTGCAACGTATGCGGTGCTTGCACCAGAACATGCGCTTGTTGGAAAAATTACATCAGCTGCTCAAAAAGAAGCAGTGGATGCGTATATCAAAGAAATTCAATCTAAGAGCGACTTAGAGCGGACAGATCTTGCTAAAACGAAAACGGGTATTTTCACAGGTGCGTATGCCATCAATCCATTAAATGGTGAAAAGATGCCGATCTGGATTGCAGATTACGTGTTAGCTACTTATGGAACGGGAGCTATTATGGCAGTACCTGCCCATGATGAGCGAGATTATGAATTCGCTAAGACATTTGATCTTCCAATTAAAGAAGTTGTAGAAGGCGGAGACATTGAAAAAGAAGCTTACACAGGTGATGGAAAACACATTAACTCTGACTTCTTAAATGGCTTAGGGAAAGAAGAAGCGATTGAAAAAGCCATTGCATGGCTTGAAGAACATCAAAAAGGTGAAAAGAAAGTCACGTATCGTTTAAGAGACTGGCTATTCAGCCGTCAGCGTTACTGGGGTGAGCCAATTCCAATCATTCATTGGGAGGACGGAACATCTTCAGCTGTTTCAGAGGAAGAGCTTCCACTGATCTTGCCTAAGACGACTGAAATTAAGCCAAGTGGAACAGGTGAATCACCTTTAGCCAATATAAAAGAGTGGGTTGAGGTTGTAGATCCTGTTACAGGTAAAAAAGGACGTCGTGAAACGAATACAATGCCGCAATGGGCAGGCAGCTGCTGGTACTTCTTACGTTATATTGATCCACATAACACGGAAGAGCTTGCATCTCCTGAAAAGCTAAAGAAATGGCTTCCGGTTGATGTGTATATTGGCGGAGCAGAACATGCCGTACTGCATCTTTTATATGCGCGCTTCTGGCATAAATTCTTATATGATATCGGCGTTGTCCCAACAAAAGAGCCTTTCATGAAATTGTTCAACCAAGGAATGATTCTTGGCGAGAATAATGAAAAAATGAGTAAATCAAAAGGGAACGTAGTCAACCCAGATGACATCGTAGAATCTCATGGCGCGGATACATTAAGACTTTATGAAATGTTCATGGGACCTTTAGATGCGTCAATCGCTTGGTCCGAAACAGGACTTGATGGCGCTCGCCGTTTCCTTGACCGTGTATGGCGTCTATTCACAAATGAAGATGGCTCAATCAGTGACAAAGTGACGGAGCAATCCGGCGGCGCATTAGAACGCAGCTATCATGAAACAGTGATGAAGGTGACAGATCATTATGAAGGCTTACGTTTCAATACAGGAATTTCACAATTAATGGTGTTTATCAATGATGCCTACAAGGCTGATACACTGCCGAAAGAATATGCAGAAGGCTTTGTGAAACTTCTTTCTCCAATTGCACCGCATTTAGCTGAAGAGCTTTGGAATAAACTTGGTCATGAAGGGTCGATTTCTTATGAAGCATGGCCGCAATATGACGAGTCAAAGCTTGTCGACGATGAAGTAGAAATTGTCGTACAGCTAAATGGTAAAGTGAAAGCAAAATTAACCGTTCCTGCTGACGCAACAAGGGAACAGTTAGAAGAACTTGCAAAAAATGATGCACGAGTAAAAGAACAGCTTCAAGGAAAAACCATTCGTAAAGTGATTGCGGTCCCTGGTAAGCTTGTCAATATTGTTGCGAACTAATGACTACACCCATCGGTATAAACCGGTGGGTGTTTGTTATTTCCCGGGACATAATTTTGTCGAAAACAAGGTGATTCCCCTATTGATCTCGTATTTTAAAAGTTGATCAAGAAAATGAGGAGTGACGTCAATGGAAAAGGAAAGCAAACGTGAACAACTGCTCAGTCTGTTAGGAGAGATGCCAGAACGCCATCGCGTGGAGGCTTATACGTTAAAAATTGAAGAACGTGAATCTTACTTAGTCGAAACACTCATTCTCTCTATTCATGGCGTAGAGGAAGTGCCCGCTTATTTTGTGAAGCCGAAGGATACAGTGAAGAAAAGACCGGTTGTGTTGTTCCAACATTCTCATGGCGGGAATTACATGGATGGGAAGGACGAGTTGTTAAAGGGTGCTCATTATTTGCAAGCACCTTCATACGCAAAAGAGTTCACGTCAAAAGGATATAGTGTGCTGGCAATTGACCATGCAGGCTTTGGTGAAAGAAGGGGTAGAACGGAAAGTGAAATTTTCAAGGAAATGCTTTTAACTGGAAAAGTGATGTGGGGCATGATGCTGTATGAAAGCATGTGTGCAATCGATTATTTGCTGTCTCGATCCGATGTGCTGCCAGAGCGGTTAGCCGTTTTTGGGATGTCAATGGGTGGTCTTCTTTCATGGTGGACGGCTGCGCTTGATGAGCGGGTCAGTGTGTGTATCGATCTTTGCGCACAGGTAGATCATCACACATTGATTGAAACGAACAATTTAGACCGGCACGGCTTTTACTACTATGTACCGAGCTTAGCCAAGCATTTTACAGCAGCGGATATCCAGGAAATGATTTTTCCAAGACCCCATTTAAGCTTGGTTGGAAAACTCGATCAGCTCACGCCTGCTGAAGGCGTTGGGCGAATTCAAAAGGTATTGAGTCAAACCTATCAAACTGCTTCATTGAAAGAACGGTATCAGCTTGTTGGTCTTCATGCAGGTCATTTTGAAACAGCCGCTATGCGTCACGAAGCAACACGATTTTTGAAAAAGTGGCTGTAATCAATAAAAGGCTTGGACATACTACGCCAAAAGGAAGGAGGAGACATATGAAAAAAATCACCATCATTGGCGGATGCGGTGTGATCGGACGTCTTTTAACAAAAGGGCTCTCTTCTGAGTACAACATCAACATCATTGATCAAACAAGCTGTGTAGAGAAAGTCATTTTAGCGGATGCAACGAATGAACAGGAATTATATCAGGTGATTCCGCGAGATACAGATGTCCTCATTCATCTTCTAAACATGGACATGACGCATGACGTGATGAATGCAGAGGAATTCACAAAAATGAATGATGTTTTTTGGCGGAGCACCTATCATATGTTTCGTTCAGCGGCTCGGTTAAGCATACCAAAAGTCATTTTTGCAAGCAGTAACCATGTGACCGATCGTTATGAAAAGGATGGTCATTCCTTACTAAGGCGAAACATTACGACTGACGATGTGCCTGCGACAAAAAATGTGTATGGCATTTTAAAATTTGCCTCTGAACAGTTAGGACGTTTATTCCACGATCAAACGGGGATGTCTGTCATCAATTTGCGGATTGGAACCGTTGTGACAGATGAAATGGAGGAATTACACAAGAAAAAAAGAACGAAAAGAACGCTGCTTTCACATGAAGATCTTGTTGGGATGACAAAGGCAGCGATTGAAACGGAAGTTCCCTTTGGGACATATTATGCCGTATCAGAAAATGAAGAAAAGCCTTGGTCCACTGAGAAAACGAAGCAGGAGTTAGGCTACAGACCAGATGTCAATACGACGGAAATCCTTGAAGAAAATGATCAGGCATAGGGCATAATCATGTCATTAGCTTATGATCTTATTCTTTTGTTTCAAGAGCATAAAAGCACGACTGGCATAATGATCTGTTTGGTCTGTCAAAATGATTATAGACGCTTTCTCCCCCCGTTTGTTACATTTTAATCACGATATCGTCACAGGCTGTAGCTTATTTTCAGATGAAATGATAACGCTTACAAAGAAAGGGCGTGATGAACATAGACCGTTCTCTTAAAGGCCGATTGTTCAATTTATTTAATTACTCTTTTCTACTCATGTTCGCATTAATATGTGTGCTCCCGTTCATCCATGTCATTGCCGCCTCTTTTGCTACGGTAGAAGAGGTCATCACGAAGAAGTTTATCTTGTTCCCGGCAACGTTTTCTCTTGAGGCATACCGATATATCTTTTCTACAGATATTGTGTATCGCAGCCTCATTGTGTCCATTCTCGTCACGCTCGTTGGAACAGCTGTCAGCATGTTTTTGTCCTCTCTCATGGCATACGGGCTGTCTCGCCAGGAGTTAAAAGGCCGGAGAACACTTATGTTTCTCGTTGTCTTCACGATGCTGTTTAGTGGAGGGATGATCCCGACGTTTATTGTTGTGAAAACACTTGGGCTCCTTGATACCTATTGGTCACTCATACTACCGGTCGCCATCAATGCGTTCAATTTGATCATTTTGAAAAACTTCTTTCAAAATATTCCGGCAAGCCTTGAGGAATCAGCTAAGATGGATGGGTGTAACGATTTAGGGATCTTCTTTAAAATTGTGCTTCCTCTTTCTTTACCAGCCATTGCGACGATTTCACTTTTTTATGCCGTGACGTATTGGAATACGTACATGACCGCCATCCTGTATTTAAATGATTCGGTGAAATGGCCGATTCAAGTACTACTGAGGCAGATTGTGATTGTATCGAGCGGAATGCAGGGAGATATGTCGGATATGGGCTCATCCACACCACCGCCAGACCAAACCATTAAAATGGCTGTCATTGTCGTGGCGACCATTCCGGTGCTGCTTGTCTATCCATTTATTCAAAAGCATTTCAACAAAGGGGCATTACTAGGTTCTGTAAAGGGTTAAAAAGATGGAACAACGGAGGGATCTTATGGGGAGAAAGAAATTATGGTTGATAGCGTTTGTCCTGCTGTTTGCAGCAAGTGGCATTCTTTCAGCGTGCTCAAGTAAAGGCGCAAGCTCATCAGATGAGAAGGTTGATTTAGACAAAAAGGTGAAGCTGACTTGGATGGCCATTTTGTATCATCAGCAGCCGCCGAAGGATTCAGTATTAAAAGAGATTGAGAAGCTTACAAATACAGAGCTTGATATTACGTGGGTGCCTGATGCTGTGAAAGAAGACCGTTTAAATTCAGCACTTGCCGCAGGGAATCTCCCGCAAATTGTCACGATCCAAGACATTAAGAATTCGTCTGCTATTAATGCGTTCAGATCAGGCATGTTCTGGGAAATCGGTCCGTATTTAAAGGATTATCCAAATTTAAGTAAGATGAACGAACTGATTAATAAAAACGCCTCTATAGACGGTAAGCTTTATGGAATTTATAGAGAGAGACCGCTTTCAAGACAAGGGATTGTCATTCGAAAGGATTGGCTTGAAAATTTAAATTTGGATACACCAAAAACATTGAATGATCTTTATGAAGTAGCCAAAGCATTTACTGAAAAAGATCCGAACCAAAATGGAAAAGCCGATACGATTGGCTTTACAGATCGAAATGATTTGATTTATGGGGCATTTAAAACACTTGGTTCATATGAAGGAATGCCAACAGACTGGAAAGAAGAAAACGGCAAATTCACGCCAGACTTTATGACAAATGAGTATATGAATACAATGAAATACATGAAAAAGCTACGTGACAATGGCTATATAAACAAAGATTTCCCAGTCACAAGTAAAACACAGCAGCAAGAATTATTCTCACAAGGAAAAGCAGGCATCTATGTTGGAAATATGGTAGATGCGGTGAACCTGAGGGATGATGCGACAGATAAAAACATGGAAGTGGATATTCTCAATCGAATCAAAGGCCCAGATGGCAAAGAACGTGTGTGGGCATCAGGCGGTCATAATGGCATCTTCGCATTCCCTAAAACAAGCGTTAAATCTGAGGCGGAGTTAAAGCGGATTTTGGCTTTCTTTGATCGCATTGCAGAAGAAGATGTGTATGGTTTAATGACTTACGGTATAGATGGTCAGCATTATAAGAAAGAAGAAGGAAATACATTTATCCGAGAAGAAAGCCAAGTGAAAAGCTGGCAGACAGATGTACAGCCGCTTGTCAGCCTCGTAGGGATTGATAAACGCTACTTAAAAAATAAAGGGGATGCGGTTCGTACAAAATACGAAGAGCTGGAAGAAGACAACAAAAACATCATCGTCGCTAACCCTGCTGAAAGCCTGTATTCAGAGACGGCATCAGAGCGAGGAAACGAATTGAAGAAAATCATCGATGATGCGACCTACAAGTTCATTCTTGGAGATATAAACGAAGAACAATTTAAGAAAGATGTAGAGAAGTGGAAATCAAATGGTGGAAATAAAATCATTGAGGAATATGAAGCTTCCTTTAAAAAATCATAAACAGAACACCCCCGCTTAGCAGAAAAAGCGGGGGTGTTTTCATTAAAAGTCGAAGTTGTCTGGATCAGGGCCAATCCGTTTGTTCTGATTTAAATCAGAAAGACGCTAGCATCTTAAATGAACAGTTTAAATAAAAAAGTCCCGCTTCTTGTGAGAGCGGGGCTTCAGCGTGTAGACAAACCCTCGCATTCGGTGTCAGTCCTGCGTGCCGGTGCTCACGAATCTCAAATTCGCTCCGCTCCGGTACTCGTCCTTCCTAGACTTCAAGAGTTTTCTATCACGCTGAAAAGAAGACAAAGGGCTAAAATAAAGGTCATTTTAGCCCTTTGTCAACAATCTGAGTCCTGCTTCTTGTGAGAGCGGGACTTTTTTTGCATTATGTTCCTTTTTTCTGGTCACGGTATTTCCCAGGGGTCGTGCCTTCTAGCTTTTTAAAGGAGCGGATGAAATTTTGCGGATTTTTATATTTTAGCTTTTCCGAAATTTCTTTGACGGACATATCGGTTTCCACAAGCCAGTTTTTCGCGACATGATGTCTGTACGACGAGAGATATTCACTAAAGGAGATATCCATTTCCTTTCTGAAAATACTGCTTAAATAATTTGGGTTGTAATGCAGGCGTGTGGCGATTTCATCCAAAGTGAGATCTGAGTCGAATTCTTGATGAATGATATGAATGATTTTCTCTGAGATATTTTTGTATTGTGAGTCCTCACGTGCACTAAGCTGGTCAATAATCGGCCGAATGATCTCATGTTTCAGCCATGTCTCTGTATCTTCAAAGGTTTTAAACTCAAAGATCGTATCATAGAGCATTTTGTTATCTTCGACTTCAAATAATTCAATGCCCAACAAATGCATCAGCTCAATCAAGTTGTTTAAAAAACGGGCAAGGGCGATATGGTATTCGTGCGGTCCAGCATTTTTAGAGAAAATGGATTGCAGGAGCACATGTAAATAGTGATCCGCCTTGCCTTGATCGCCAGACTTAACCGCATCAAATAAATCATGCTGCAGCTGTTTTGGGAAATGGGTTTTAAACGTCTTTCCTTTCTGGATATGCTCATATAAGATAATGGATTTTTTCTCTGCTTTGAGTCTATATTTTAGGGCTTCTTTCCCTTCAATATAAGCATGTTTGGCCATGGTGAGCTCTTTAAACTGACGGCTGATACCGATGCTGATCGACAAACCAAGCTCTTCCTCAATACGCTGCTGAATGATTTCAGCTAATTGATTTAAATATTCAGTAAATTCCTCCTCTGACTTTGATTGGTTTAGGATAATCGTTGTTTGATGCTGATTGACAACGGTTGGCTGAAGGTGCTCATCTTGCGGAATAATCTGCTCGATCAGTCCATTGATAGCAAATAAGAGCAAGTCAGCATCCTTTTTTTCATACAGTGTTCCTTTCAGCGTATCGATTTGGGTTACAAGCATGGATAAATGAGACCAGTCACGAGGGAATCCTAAACTTTGGAATCGGTTGTTAATCTCTTCTTCCGTCAGCTTTCCAAGGAGCAGCCGCACCATAAAGTATTGCTGTAAGTGTGTCACTTGCTGCTCAATGCGTTCCTCTAAATCATTGTTTTGATCTTTCATTTGTTTAATACTCGACTCAATCAACTCGAATTCATTTTGGAATGGCTGCTTATGCAAAAATGATTCATTGCGTGCAAATGACTCGTATAATAAGCGGATTGGTTTATAAAAGTGTCTGGAACCAAACCATGAAAACAGCAATGAAAGCGCTAACAAAATAAAGCAAATAATAAAGGTGATCCACCCAATCGATTTCGTTTGCTGTTTGAGTTCTGGAATGGAGACAAAGGATAGGTACGTCCATTCGTTATAATCTGATTTTTGAAACGTAATTTGATAGTTCAGTTCATCAATCTTTATGTCAAATTGTCCTGATCGATTTTCAAGTGACAGCACATGCTTGACGAAATCTTGATTTTTCAAGGATTCACCGATTTGTTCTTTGCGATTATGTAGCAGCACTTTTCCGTTTGTGTCAATGACAAACATACTATTAGATTGAGAGAAATCAGGCATGTTGTCAGCAATCACGCAGCTCGGAATGCTGGCGACGGCGACCCCCTTTTTTTGGACACTGTTCATGGGAAGTTGTTTGATTAAGTTCACATTGTACTTGCAAAAGGACGCTTTTCCTTCTTTTGTTGCAACAAGGGGATTATTCTCTTCAAGTGTCCAGCTGGAGTGACTCGGAATATTGAGGTAAGAGGCTAACGCTTTTTCTTGGTCTCCGCTTGTGACATGATAAAGCCCGGAATTGTTCATGTACCAATCCTCAATTTTACTGACGAGTGTAATATTGGAGAGATCGGTGTCAAAGGTTTGCAGGTAGTTCAGTTCCTGCTGTACTTGATTATAAAGCTGGAATTGGTCTGGGTTTAAAGGTTCTGTCAGTGTTTGAAGGAGAGGCGGCGAACTGACATAGTGAGTGAGAGAATGATCAACTGTCTTTAAAATATGCTCAATATTGGACTGCGTTTGTTTGACGCTGTCCAGCTTTTCATTTGAGATATTTTCAAGTGCTGTTTTTTGCGAATGCTGATAAGAAAAAATACCGACAATGATAACAGGAATCGTACTAAGCATGAAAAAAAACGTCGCAAGCTTGTAATAAAATTTATACTGCCTTCTTTTCATAAAACCCCCCATTTCAAACGAAACAATCTTTCCCCTTAATTTATTAATCCAAAAATCTGGTAGGTTTGTCAATAATCATTTTCTGAGATTAGGATCATTTTCTCATGTTTTATGTAACGTTTTGAGTAGCTACACCTAAGGAAATATGATCTGTTGATATGATTGTAGACGGATTTTTCATCCTTAAGATACAGTGAACACATGCATCAGCATGAGGGGGGCTTTATCAATGAAAACAGAGGATGTCACTGCCAAGGGTGTGCCTGCGGCAGCTTTAAAAAAAGAAAAGAGAAAGCGCTTACTTAATCAATTGCTTAGTCAAAAGTTTTTGTATTTAATGATTTTGCCAGGGCTCATTTATTTTCTTGTCTTTAAATATGTGCCTATGTGGGGACTCATTATTGCCTTTCAAGATTATCAGCCGTTTCTTGGCATTCTTGGCAGTGAGTGGGTTGGGCTCAAGCACTTTATTCGATTGTTTACAGAACCAACATTTTTCATCTTATTAAAAAATACGCTCATTTTATTTGCCATGAATGTCGTGATTTTCTTTCCAATTCCAATCTTATTAGCACTCCTTTTAAACGAGGTTCGATTGGCATTGTTTAAGAAATTTGTTCAGACGATGATTTATATCCCTCATTTCATGTCATGGGTGATTGTCGTGTCCTTATCTTTTGTTTTGTTAACAGTAGATGGTGGGTTAATTAATGAATTGATTGCTTTCTTTGGTGGAGAAAAGATTAACTTCCTCCTTAGTCAGGATTGGTTTAGACCGATGTACATTTTACAGGTGATCTGGAGAGAAGCAGGGTGGTCGACGATCATTTACCTTGCAGCGATTACGGCCGTGGACCCGCAGCTATATGAAGCAGCGAAAATGGACGGAGCCGGCAGACTGAGACAGATGTGGCATATCACCCTTCCTGCCATTAAAAGTGTCATTGTTGTTCTGCTTATTTTAAAAATCGGTGATACGTTAGAGCTTGGCTTTGAGCACGTCTATCTATTACTCAACGCAACGAACCGGGAAGTAGCGGAGATTTTTGATACGTATGTCTATACAGCTGGACTCAAGCAAGGACAATTCAGCTATAGTACCGCTGTTGGTTTATTTAAAGCAGCCGTTGGACTCATTTTGGTCATGCTGGCGAACCGTTTAGCAAAGAAATTCGGGGAAGAAGGTATTTATTAAAAAGGGAGATGAGAAGAATGACATTATCTACTGAGAAGGTATCACCACTTGAGCATGCAGAGAAATTAGCACAAAGTATAATAAAAGCGCATACACCAATTGAGCTGCCACCAGCTGGAAGGTGGCATTATCATCAAGGGGTTTTCCTTTGCGGCGTGATGAAGCTGCACGCGGCAACGGGGAACGAGGCGTATTTCGATTATGTGAAAAATTATGCGGACTCGCTCATTGATGAGTACGGAAATCTGTTATTTCGCAGGGATGAGCTTGATGCGATCCAGGCAGGACTCATTTTATTCCCCCTTTACGAAAGAACGGGAGAGAAGCGGTATGTGCTGGCAGCGGAGAAGCTGCGCGGACTTTATCGTACGCTCAATCGCACGTCTGAGGGCGGATTTTGGCATAAGGACAATTATGCTTATCAAATGTGGCTGGATGGTCTCTACATGGGTGGTCCTTTTGCATTAAAGTATGCCCAGCTTAAAGGAGAAGAGACGCTTGTGGAGATGGTCATCCATCAAGAGCATCTTATGAGAAAGCATACAAAAGATGAAAAAACAGGTCTTTACTATCATGCGTGGGACGAACGAAAAGTGATGCCATGGGCAGACCCAAAGACTGGCTGTTCCCCGGAGTTTTGGGCAAGGTCCTTTGGCTGGTATGTCCTTGCATTAGCAGATATGATCGAGGATCTGCCAGAAGAGCATGGAGGGCGAAAGGTGTGGAAGGAAACACTGACAGACATGCTGGAAAGTGTGGCAAAGTATCAGGATGATGAGACAGGTCTCTGGCATCAAATCATTGATAAAGGAAATCATAGCGACAATTGGCTTGAAAGCTCCGGATCGTGTTTATTCATGTATGCCATGGCAAAAGCCATGAATGAAGGGTATGTGAGTCTCCGTTATGTCGATCATGTGGTCAAAGCGTATGAAGGCTTGATCCAGCATAAGACGGAGGAGAAAGAAAACGGCGATTTTACAGTGAACGATATTTGTATCGGAACATCTGCGGGATTTTATGATTACTACGTTGGAAGAGAGCGGAGTACAAATGACTTGCACGGGGCAGGCGCTTTTATTATGGCGTTAACTGAGCTAGAGAAGCTGTCTGTTTTTCAAAAGGCATGAAAAGGTGTCAAAGGGCTGCGGTCTGGCTCATCAGTTTCATCGCTGCCTTTTGTTTGTCAGCCTGCCAGCGGGAAACAAACGGTATCGATGTCCTTATTTTTTCTGACATGTCAAAGGGAATGAAAGATCAATTAATGGAGAAGGCTTTTCAGCCGGATCAAGAGACATACAACGTCCACATCTTCCCTGCGATTCCTGAGAAGCTTCTCGTTGAAATCACTGCAAAAGAGGGGGACGTGATGTTCGTCCCTGAAGAAATGTTTAGAACGTATGATGATCCTGAAAGCTTTCAGCTGCTTGAAGAGATGGAAGTAAGTGATGAAGCGGCGGGACCATACACGATAGAGAACCCAAAGACGGGGAAAACGGTCGATTATGCGGTTCAAATCAATAAAGGAACGAAAAAGCTAAACGGCTATACATTTCGATTACACCGAGATATGGTCGCTTTCATTCCTGTGTATGCTGAGAAGTCCAAAGAGGCGCTGTCTCTCATGAAACAACTTCGTGAAAATCGATAGAAAAAGGGGTGGGGAATGTGAAACGGGTCGTGATTTGCGGGCTCAGTCATCGCGCGTTCAATATGTTTATCAAACCGCTCATAGAGGATTTCAATGAGCATTACAGAATCACAGGGCTCCTAGATATAGATGATCAGCGGTATATACTCTGTCAGGAGCGGTTTCCATCACTGAGAGGGGTCTCATTTTTTCATGAGGATGCATTTGATCAGATGGTGAAGGAAGTAAAGCCAGACATCGTCATTGTGGCAGGACGGGATGATACGCATGTCACGTATATCATGCAGGCGCTTGACCATGATCTTGATGTCATCACTGAAAAGCCAATGGTGACAACAGCAAAAGACGCGAAAAAAGTGATGGATAAAGAGGCAGAGAGCAAAGGGAAGGTGACGGTCACCTTTAATTATCGCTACAATCCATTTCATCGGAAGGTGAAAGAGCTCATTTTAGACGGGAAGATCGGAAGGGTCACCTCTGTTGAACTGAGCTGGCTCATTGATACGTATCATGGAGCCAGTTATTTCAAAAGGTGGAATCGCATACGTCAATTCTCTGGAGGCCTGTCTATTCATAAGTCGACCCATCATTTTGATTTGGTCAACTGGTGGATAGATCAAAAGCCGAAACAAGTATTTGCCTATGGGGCGCTGAATTATTATGGAAATGAAAGCCCTTGGAATCCCTTACAGGATGAGGAAAACAGATATTGCGGAACATGTCATGTGAAAGATACATGTCATTATGAAGCAAGGTGGAATCCGCGGGTACAGCGCTCAAAGGTGGAGGATGATCATATTGAATCAGGTCAGGAACAGTCACAGCAGTACTCAAATTACCGCCCAGATGCCTGTATTTTTGATAAGGAAATTGATATTGAGGATACGTATGTGGCGTCAGTGGCTTATGACCAAGGTGCTCTGCTCAGCTATTCGATTCAATTTTCAGCTCCATATGAAGGGTACCGGCTTGCGATAAATGGGACGAAGGGACGCATTGAAACAAATGAGTTTCATGTACCAGCAAGAATTCCTTTTCAATTCCCGGAACAAACGATTTCTTACTACCCGATGTTTGGCGGAAAAGAAACGATAGAAGTCGTGAAACAGCCAGGCGGACATGGCGGCGGAGATCCGCTGCTGCTAGCAGATTTATTTTTAGGAAAAGATCCGTTGATTCACTATGACATTTCGGCAGGGGCAGAGGCTGGTGCTTATTCGATTGCACTTGGAGAAGGCATGTGGCGCTCTGTCGCAGAAAAACGTCCAATCGGAATAGAAGAATTGTTTCAAAAAGAGACGGTATAACGAGAAAGAGAGGAGGGAAAAGAGATGGATCATGATGGATCAATGAGCAGGATGCTGCTGATGTGTGAGTGGGTGATGCGGCTTGCCTATACCAATTTGCTATGGCTTTTGTTCACATTACTGGGGCTTGGGGTCTTTGGCTTCATGCCTGCGACAACTGCGTTATTTTCCGTAATGAGAAAGTGGATACAAGGGCACGAGCAAGTCAAAGTCTTCCGCACCTTTTGGAAGGTATACCGCGAGGAGTTTGTACGCTCTAATCTGATTGGCGTGGTGCTGCTCATGATTGGAACGATTATTTATGTAGACCTTGCTTATATTTATCCAACGAGCTGGTTTTTACATGTGCTTCGCTTTGCCATTTATATCTTTGGTTTTCTGTTTATTGTCAGCTTGTTTTATATTTTTCCGCTGCTTGCTCATTATGATTGGAAAAAGCGTCTCTATCTGAAATTCTCCCTTCTGCTTGGTCTCTCCTATTTGCAATATACGCTCTCTATGCTTGTTTTCTCGGCTATCCTATTTGTCCTATTTGCTTATTTGCCGGGGATCGTGCCGTTTTTTAGTGTGAGCATTCTTGCGTATGGCAACATGTGGCTAGCCTATCAAGTATTTAAAAAGATAGAGTTTGAAAGTGAGCAGCAGGCAGTAGATGTGCAGAAACGATTGCCATCTTTCCTTCAATCGAAGCGGGTGAATACGCAGTGATGTGAATGATTTGCTATAATGGTGTCACCGTGAACAAAAGGAGAGGTGAGAGTCGTGTCCGTAAAAGAAATCTCAATAGAAGAATTAAAACAAAAACTAGAGCAAGAAGAAGCCATTCAGCTAGTTGACGTACGTGAGGATGAAGAGGTAGCAGAAGGCATGATCCCAGAAGCAGTCCATATTCGAATGGGAGATATCACTGAAAAGCTGGATGCGTTCGATAAAACGCAGGAATATTATATTATTTGTCGTTCTGGTAAACGTAGTGAAAATGTCTGCTATTTCCTAGAAGACCAAGGCTACCAAGCGACCAATGTGGTTGGCGGGATGCTTGCATGGACAGGAGAAACAAAACCGAAGCTGTAAAAAGGAGTCCTTTCATCGATGAGATGGAAGGCTTTTTTGTTCATATGCCCGTCTCTATGTGCATAAAGATAGAGTAGCGAGAGAAGGGAGAGTGGCATATGTGCTAAAGGTAGCTGTATTTGATGAAGAACACGAAAAGGATTTACAGAGCGAAATCAATTTATTTTTAAAAGGAATGGATGACGACCAAATCATTGACATCAAGTACAATGTAGCAGTGATCTGTGAGCAAGGAGGAGAACAGCTCTATTGTTTTTCTGCGCTCATTTTATATAAAAAATAGACGGCATCAAAAAAGGACCTGTGTGAAGGGTCCTTTTTCTCTTTGATTAACTTGCGTCAATATATAAACGATGCTTGTTGCAGTGAACACATTGAAAGAGATAGCCTTGTAAGTCACGAGCCATTGCTTATAGAAAAAAGCCGTTCGGATAACGGCTTTCAGCGTGTAGACAAACCCTCGCATTCGGTGTCAGTCCTGCGTGCCGGTGCTCACGAATGTCAAATTCCCTCCGCTCCGGTACTCGTCCTTCCTAGACTGCAAAGGTTTTCTGTCACGCTGAAAAGAAGACAAAGGGCTAAAATAAAGATCATTTTAGCCCTTTGTCAACAATCTGAAAGCCGTTCGGATAACGGCTTTTTCTTCTTGCGATTATGCTTTTTTTACTCTTGGACTTCGTGGTTTATTGACTTTGTTTGCTTGTTTGATTGCCTTTCGTTCATCATTTAATGATCTATACAGCGATACGATCATCAAAATGATGACAACTGAGAACGGCAAAGCTGCGAGTTTTGCTGTATTTTGCAAGGCTTCAAGCCCGCCTGAAAATAAAAGCACTGCAGCAACAGCTGATTGGATGATGCCCCAGGTGATCTTCACACTATTAGCTGGATTTAATGATCCATAGGTTGTCTGCATCCCTAGTACGAATGTAGCTGAATCTGCTGATGTGATAAAGAATACAGCAATTAAGATAAGTGCCAAAATGGACGTAATCATGGCGAGTGGGTATTCATTTAATACTCCAAACAGCATGGTTTCAGTGGACATGTTAGCAACATCGACGATATTGTTTTGTTGTAAGTCCATAGCTGATACTCCGAAGATAGAGAACCATAGGAAAACGAGTATTGAAGGAGCCGCTAAGACACCTATTAAAAATTCTCGAATGGTTCTTCCACGTGAAACCCTTGCAATAAAAATTCCGACAAATGGAGACCAAGAGATCCACCATGCCCAATAGAAGATTGTCCATCCATTAATCCATTCTCTTTTTTCAGAATCATTTGGTGATAATCTAAAGCTCATTTGAACAATATTTGATAAGTATTGTCCGATTGAATCTGTAAATGAATTTAAAATATAAACAGTTGGTCCAACAATGAGTAAAAAGATCATGAGCAAAGCAGCAAGAATCATATTTGTGTTACTTAAATATTTAATACCTTTACCAATTCCGCTCCAAGAAGAGATAAGGAACAGAACCGTAACGATTGCAATAATGATGAGCTGAGTCATGAAGTTATTTGGTAGACCGAATAAATAACTTAATCCTCCATTAATTTGTGCGGCACCTAGTCCTAAACTAGTCGCTACACCAACCACTGTTGCAAATACCGCGATACAATCAATGGTTTTTCCAATCCATCCGTGAATTCTGTTTCCGAATACTGGATATAGGGTGGAACTAATTAATCCAGGCGCATCTTTTCTAAATTTGAAGTATGCAATGCAAAGTGCGACAATCGCATAAATGGTCCATGCATGAAGTCCCCAGTGGAAAAAAGTATAACGAAGGGAATCGCGGAAAGCCTGTGCGGTTTCAGTCTCACCTGTTGGTGACTGAATGGCATAGTGGCTGATCGGTTCAGCTGCTCCGTAAAAAACAAGACCAATTCCCATACCAGCACTAAATAGCATAGCAAACCAAGAAAATAGACCAAATTCAGGCTCTTCGCCCGGCTTTCCTAGCGTAATTTTGCCGATTGGGCTAAAGATAATGAATAGACAAAAGCCGACTAGCAGTGATACCACTAATAAGTAATACCAGCCAAAGTCATTTGTAATGTATGTTTGAATTTGACCCGTCACATTTTGCAGTGTTTCTGGAGAAAAAGCTCCCCATAGAACGGCAACAAATGTGATCGCAATCACAATCCAAAATACACTTGATACGTTTTTCACACCATCTCACTCTCCTGTTGTTCTACACGTTTAAGCAGAGGGTTTTGTTTAATATCCCCTATCTCAACTATTTTCAAACAAAAAGAGGCGAGTTTCTCACTCGTCCTCCATTTTACCGTAACATGTTTCCCTTCCATTTATCAACCATCGATATGTGAAGATGATTTTTCCTCAATTCGTTTACGAAGACGGTAGACATATTCTTTTAAACAAACTGCGAAAATGGTAAACGCCAAAACAATGGCGACTTTTAACGGGGGAATCGACAGCTTCATGAAAACAGCGGCTGTCAAACTAATAACGACCGCAAGTACAATTGGAAGTGCGCGTCTGATCATTGATCTCTCTCCTTTACTTCTAGTGCAGCATTCATGCCAGCAAGCCTGCCTGTCACAAGTGCTGACGTGATATTGTAGCCGCCTGTGTAACCATGGATGTCTAAAATTTCTCCGCAGAAATAAAGACCGGCCATTTTTTTCGATGCCATTTTTTTCGGTTCAATCTCTTTGACAGAAACGCCGCCTCCTGTGACAAACGCTTTGTCCAAGGATAACGTACCATTTGCATGAACGATGAAATGTTTACAATCATGGGCAAACGCACGCAGTTTATCCTTGGCAAGGCCAGAAAATGTGTCCTGCGGATCAATACCGTTCCGTTCTAAAAGGAACAATAAATAGCGTTCTTGCATCCAAGACTTCAATACATTTTTCATCGCTTTTTTTGGTTCGTCCTTTAGGGCACGATGAAGCTTTTGAAACAGTTCCTCGTCATGAAGCTTCGGATATAAGTCAATTTGCAGGCGGACTGTCGGCTGCTTTTTCAGTTCCTTCACAACAAACCCGCTGCATCTAAGAACAGCTGGGCCTGATAAACCAAAGTGAGTGAAGATCATATCCATGACATGTGTGACGACGGGTTTCCCCTTTTTATTTAACACACTTATGGCCACACTTCTTAATGAGAGACCTTGAAGGACTTTTTCTTTTATAAATCGCTCATCTGATGTAACTGGTACTTCTGTTGGAAAAAGCTCTGTAATGGTATGACCAGCGGCTTCCGCCCATGCATAACCGTCACCAGTAGAGCCGGTATGCGGCACACTTTTCCCGCCAACAGCGATGACGACGGCCTCACTTGAAATTTTTTCATCATTATTTGTAACAATTCCAGCTGCTTGTCCGTCTTGATACAGAACTGCTTTAATCTTTTCATTCGTTCGAATGGTGACATTCAGAGCGCGAAGTCTGTCTAAAAGGGCATCCACAACAGATTGCGCTTTGTTTGAGACAGGGAACATGCGTCCATGGTCTTCTTCTTTTAGTTCAATGCCTAGGTTTTCAAAAAATCTAATAATATCCTCGTTATTGAACTCAGAAAATGCACTATATAGAAAACGGCCGTTTCCAGGAATATGCTTGATGATTTCTTCTACTGGAAGGCGATTGGTGACGTTACAGCGTCCACCGCCAGAAATAGCCAGCTTTCTGCCAAGTTTGTTTCCTTTGTCAATTAACAGAACAGATGCACCGTGCTCTGCTGATGCAATCGCGGCCATCAGTCCAGAAGGTCCACCGCCAATGACAATGACATCGTAATGTTTCATGTTACATTCCTCTTTCTACTTTCAGTCATTTCTCTATTATAGCGAAGATCGGGGAAGGCTGAAATATGAATTGATTGGTTTTGTGACTTCTGTATTGGAATTGTTACCTGTGCGATGAAATGATGTGGTAAAATAGTTAGGTTGAATATTCATTAGAAAAATGGTGGTTAAGCGCATGTCTAATAAACTGCTTCGTGGTACGTTGGTTTTAACGATTGGGACGTATCTCTCTCGTATTCTTGGTATGATTTACTTAATTCCATTTAGCGCAATGGTTGGAGCTACTGGTGGTGCGCTATTTCAATATGGATACAATCAGTATACGATCTTTTTAAGTATTGCTACGCTTGGTTTTCCAACAGCGGTATCAAAATTTGTCTCCAAATATAATGCAATCGGCGATTATGAAACAACAAGAAAAATGTTCAGGGCGGGTATGTCGGTCATGCTTGTCACCGGTATTATCGCCTTTTCTCTTTTATATTTGACCGCACCGATTTTTGCCAAGATTCAGCTTGGCGGATCGAATGAAACAGGCGGTTTGACCGTCGATCAAGTGGTATATGTGATTCGGATGGTGAGTTTAGGTCTTTTGGTTGTACCAATCATGAGTCTTGTGCGAGGGTTCTTCCAAGGACACTCCATGATGGGGCCGACAGCTGTTTCCCAAGTCATCGAACAACTTGTCAGAATCATCTTCCTATTAACAGCGACGTTTATTATTTTAAAGGTGCTTGACGGCGGGCTTGTTATTGCTGTCGGATATGCAACATTTGCCGCACTTATCGGCGCATTTGGCGGGTTATTTACGCTTTATTTATATTGGCTGAAGCGGAAAGACCGTCTCCTATCCATGCAGCTGAATACAGGTGCTTACTCTGATTTGACTTATAAGCAAATGTTTACAGAGCTGTTTAGTTATGCAGCACCGTATGTGTTTGTTGGACTTGCGATTCCAATTTATTCTTATATCGATACAAATACAATTAACAGAGCTATGATTGCATCAGGACATCAGGATATTAGTACAGCGGTACTGTCCATTGTGACGTTATATTTACCGAAGCTAGTCATGATCCCTGTGTCACTTGCAACAGCGTTTGGCTTAACATTGATTCCGACGATTACAGAATCATTTACAGCACGTAATTACAAGCTGCTCAATCGGCAAATTGATCAAACGATGCAGGTCATTTTATTCTTCGTACTGCCTGCTTCATTTGGAATCTCTGCATTGGCTGGACCGGTTTATTGGTTTTTCTATCCGTCTGTTCATCCTGAGATTGGGATCTCTATTTTGTTCTGGTATGCACCTGTTGCGTTATTGTTTTCTTTATTCACCATTAACGCAGCGATTTTGCAGGGGATTAACAAACAAAAATTTGCGATTGTCAGTCTTTTGTTAGGGATCATCATTAAAACGGTTCTGAATATCCCGCTCATTAGCTGGCTGCAAGGAAATGGTTCTGTGCTTGCAACTGCACTAGGCTACAGTGCGTCGATCTTGTATATGTTCATCATGATTAAGCGCCATGCAGGCTATTCATTCCGCAGGATTTTCAAACGTTTTATACTCATAAGCATTTTAACAGCAATCATGGCTGTTGTGGCTTATGTGACATGTCAGCTTGTGAGTCAATTGATCTCCTATGAAGGCGGAATTGTACAAGCTGGTATCGTTATTTTGATTTCAATGATCACTGGCGGCGGTGTGTATATGTTCTTATCTTACAAGGTTGGATTACTAGAGCGTGTACTTGGCAGCCGGATGCCGTCATTTTTAAGAAAAAAGAGTTAAGAAGAGGTGGATATTCATGAGGCTTGATAAATTGCTTGCCAATAGCGGCTTTGGTTCAAGAAAAGATGTGAAGAAGCTGGTCAAGGCCCGGGCTGTCACAGTGAATGGGGAAGTGGCGAAGCAGGTGAAAGATCATGTCGATCCATCAAATGATGAAGTGCTCGTACACGGAGAGCGTGTTGAGTATAAAGAATTCATTTATTTAATGATGAACAAGCCAGATGGCGTCATTTCGGCAACGGAGGATCTGCGAGATGAAACGGTTGTCGATTTACTCGAGCCGGAGGATATCGCAAGGGAGCCATTCCCTGTGGGGAGACTTGATAAGGATACAGTCGGTCTTCTCCTCCTCACAAATGATGGGCAGCTCGCTCATCAATTGCTTTCTCCAAAAAAGCATGTCCCGAAAACGTATGAAGTTCATCTGAAATACCCTTTAGGAGATCAAGACATTAAACGCCTTGAAGAGGGGGTTGTGATTTTAGACGACTACCGAACGAAGCCGGCAAAGGTTGAAGTTGATGCCAATCAAGAGGCGGATACACGCATCCGTTTAACGATTACCGAAGGGAAATACCATCAAGTGAAGCTGATGGCACAAGCAGTAGGCAATGAAGTGATTTTTTTAAAACGGTTGTCGATGGGACCTGTCTCATTAGACGAAGATCTAGCCCCCGGGGAGTACCGAGAATTGACGGAAGAAGAATTAGACAGCTTAATCAATCGAGAATAGAAAAAGAACCGGCATATCGCCGGTTCTTTTGTTATATGGACAGTCATTAGAAGCTTAAGATGATATTTTTACTTTTTTTCTCGTTGTTTCCCATTTGCCCCTGCTTGGACTATGAACAAGATCGTTATAGGCAAGCACGTTTAAGTCTCTTTGAATGGTTCTAGGTGTGATCCCGAATTCATCAACCAGCTCTTGTGTCGTCACAAGACCTTTCTCTTGAATGAACATATAGACTGATTTAATTCGAGTCATCATACGGTTTGTTGAAGGTTTCAAAAAACCACTCCCTATCAATAAGATCGGATGGACTTGACTAACCACAACTTACTACACTAAAACGGCGAAATAAGGACATGCAACAATGGTAAATGTTCGTATTTCTTATTATTTTATTCTATTATACACGTTATTATGCATCTAGTTCCACCAAAAAGTCAACTTTACGTGTTTTTTAATTTTAAAATATGTTATATAACATGAATTGAATGCGGTTACAACCCATTAAACATAAGGAGTAAGATGAAGGATGTCTCTTTAGAAAAACAAAAATAAACACAGACAATTTACAAAATAAAAATTGATATTTACAAAAAGACACATTCCTCATTTGAAATGTGCCTTTTTTGTTTCTGTTATCCTTCTAAGAAAAAGAGCTGAATGAAAAATAAAATGGCAAAGATGAGAACAAGGACATGGACTTCTTTCCATCTCCCTTTCGCCAATTTCACAAGTGGATAGGAAATAAATCCAAGTGAAATCCCTGTAGAGATACTAGAGGTCAGCGGCATGGAGAGAATAACAAGAAAAGCAGGAAATGCTTCGTCAAGCTCGTTCCAGCGAATGCGTGACACTGAGTTCATCATCAAACAGCCGACAATGATTAAAACAGGTGATGTGATGGAAGGTAAGGAGGAAATAGCTTGAACTAGTGGGCCAAAAAACAAGGCCACAATAAACAGTGCAGCGACCGTTAAAGAAGTCAGTCCAGTTCTTCCTCCAGCAGCAACCCCTGATGATGATTCAATATAAGCTGTTGTTGGGCTTGTTCCAAACATAGAGCCAACCGTCGTCGCAGCAGAGTCAGCGAGCAGGGCTCTACGCACCTTTGGCAGCTGGCCATTTTTCATTAATCCCGCTTGTTCCGCAACCCCGATCATCGTTCCCGTTGTATCAAAAATCGTGACAAGTAAGAATGAGAAGACAACGGCATATAAATGATGAGAGAACACGTCACCAAAGGCAGCGATTGGATTTGTAATCAGCATGCCTTCAGGCAGTGCAGGGACGTCCATCAGCATTTTAGGGAAATGAAGCTGGCCTGTCACGAGCGCAATCAATGTGGTCGCTAACATGCCGATAAATAGCGCTCCATTTACTTGAAGAACCATTAAAATAACTGAAATCATTAAACCAACGAGCGTTAAAATGACAACAGGTGAGCTTAAGTTGCCAAGCTTCACAAGATTCTCCGGGTCAGCTGCAATGATGCCAGACTGCCGGAGACCGATGAACGCAATGAAAAGACCGATTCCTGCTGTGATCCCGTACTTTAAATTATCTGGAATCGCTTGAATCAGTTGTTTTCTAAGGGATGTTAACGATAAAATAATAAAGAGTATACCAGCAACAAATACCGCACTGAACGCCGTTTGATAGCTGATGCCGCCACCGCCGACTACTGTAAAGGTGAAATAGACATTCAGCCCCATGCCTGGTGCAATGGCAATCGGATAGTTTGCAAATAGTGCCATCCAGAGCGTACCGACGACAGCAGCGATGATAGTTGCAGTAAAGACTTGGTCAAAAGGAATGCCTGCTTTTGAAAGAATTCCTGGGTTGACGGCTACAATATATACCATAGTAAAGAATGTCGTCATACCAGCGATTAATTCTTTCTTTATGTTGGTTTGGTTTTCTTTTAATTGAAACATAAAATCCTCCATTTACGAACATTATTACAAAACAATTAATATAATATTCGTTTTAAGGATGGATTGCAACCTTTTTTCAAGGAGGAATGGAATAATGAATTGGGAAGCTGAAGTGATACGAAAAAAAGAAGATCTGATTAAGGATACACAATCTTTTTTGCAAATTGAAAGTGTCCTTGATGAAGAAGGTGGAAAAGAAGGGAAGCCGTTCGGTGAAAAAGTGGACGAGGCCCTTCAGTACATGCTGAAAAAAGGAAAAGACGAAGGCTTCACAGTGAAAAATGTCGATGGCTATGCAGGTCATATTGAATATGGACAAGGCGAAGACATTGTAGGTGTGCTATGCCATGTGGACGTCGTGCCTGCTGGTGACGGCTGGACAACCCCGCCATTTTCAGCGGATATCAGAGAAAATAGAATCTTTGCAAGAGGGGCCATTGATGATAAAGGCCCAACCATGGCAGCTTTCTACGCACTTAAGATGTTAAAAGATGCGGGTATGCAGCTGTCGAAGAAGATTCGAATGATCATCGGAACAGATGAAGAAAGCGATTGGCGCTGTGTGGACCATTATTTCAAGCATGAAGCGATGCCGCAAATTGGCTTTGCGCCGGATGCCGATTTTCCGATTATTCATGCTGAAAAAGGGATCATTGATGCCATTGTGTCATTTACATATCAACAAACAGAGGACAATAAGCGCTATACACTCAAGCAATTCACATCAGGTATGAGGCTCAATATGGTGCCAGATGAGGCCGCTGCCACTGTGGCAGCTGCGCAGGAACATGATGAAGAAGCATTGAAAACAGCTTTTAAAGCCTATCTCGCTGAAAATCAATTGTCAGGTGAGGCAAAGAAAACAGCGGATGGGCTGCATTTCACTTTAAAAGGTGTATCAGTCCATGCAATGGAGCCGGCGCATGGAACGAATGCGGGCATTCATATGGCGAATTTCTTATGTGGGCATGATGTAGATGAACAAGGACTTGCCTTTACATCACAAATACACGCTTTATTTGATCAGGACACACGAGGACAAAAGCTGGGAATTGCTTGCCAAGATGACATTAGCGGGGACCTGACTTTGAATGTTGGAACGATCCGCTATACGCAAAACGAGGAAGCAAAGCTAGGGTTAAATGTCCGCTATCCAGTGACAGCAGATGGCAAGGACGTAAGAAAAGGGATTGAAAGCATCAAAGGGGCATCCATTGAGAAATTTGATGACAGCCCTCCGCATCACGTCTCAAAAAATCATCCACTTGTGAAAACATTGCAGCGGGTATATGAGGAACAAACTGGAGATCCAGCAACTCTTATTGCCATTGGGGGAGGAACGTATGCGAGATCTCTAGAAGCAGGAGTTGCCTTTGGCCCTCTATTCCCTGGCAGACCAGATTGCGCCCATCAAAAGGATGAATATATCGAAATCGATGACTTACTAAGAGCAACAGCTCTATATGCACAAGCTATGTATGAATTGGCAAAATAGAAAAAGGTAAAGAGAAGAGGGGATTCACAGTGAAAAAAATGTTCTTATGCTCTTCATTCAAAGACAGCTATTCTCTCTTGTCTGACTTTGCGGGTGAATCATTAAAAGGAAAAAGCGTGACGTTTATTCCAACAGCTAGTGCTGTGGAAGAAGTAACGCACTATGTGGCAGCAGCAAAAGAGGCCTTTCATCAATTAGATATGCCATTAGAGACTGTTCAAATGGCTGAGCATACTGCCCAAGAGATCACACATATGCTCGAACGAAATGATGTCATCTACGTATCAGGAGGCAATACCTTTTATTTGTTACAGGAATTACGAAAGCATCGCCTCGATCACGTCTTGAAAGAAGAAATGAGCAAAGGCAAGTTGTACATTGGAGAATCAGCAGGGAGTATCATCATGGCGCCAAGCATTGAATATATTTCATTGATGGATGATCAGGAGAAGGCGCCGGAGCTGTCATCGTTTCAAGGGATTAATGAAATCAGCAGCTATCCGGTACCGCATATGCAACATGCCTATTTAGGTGAAGCCGCGCAGCAAATTATCGAGCAGCATCAGCATACGCTTGCTATATGCCCGCTCACTGATGAACAGGTTTTACTCGTTACAGGTGAGCAGGCTGAGGTGAAGTCGGTCAAATAGACGTGACCGTGAAACAACGAAGAAAAAGGAACAGGGATTCATCCCCCTGTTTCAGCGTGTAGACAAACCCTCGCATTCTTTGTCAGTCCTGCGTGCCGGTGCTCACGAATGTCAAATTCGCTCCGCTCCGGTACTCGTCCTTCCTAGACTTCAAGGGCTTTCTATCACGCTGAAAAGAAGACAAAGGGCTAAAATTAAGATCATTTTAGCCCTTTGTCAACAATCTGAAAGGAACAGGGATTCATCCCCCTGTTCCTATTTTAATCTTGAAAAACATCACTTGATAAATATCGTTCTCCCGTATCTGCTGTCATACAGATGACGATATGATCCTTAGGCATTTGTTTGGCTGTTTCAATGGCAGCATAGCAAGCTGCGCCAGATGATGGGCCAACTAAAATTCCTTCAAGACGGGCAAGCTGCCGTGTGATGTGGTACGCATCTTCATCGCTCACTTGCACAATCTCATCATAGACATGCTCATTTAAAATAGTTGGGATAAATCCTGGACTTGTGCCAACGAGCTTATGTTTGCCAGGTTTCCCGCCAGATAAGACTGGAGATTCCTTCGGTTCTGCCACACGTATGGTCAGGCCGGGGAATGCCTTTTTTAATTCTTCACCAGTGCCTGTAATGGTTCCGCCAGTTCCAGCTGTTGCGACAAAGGCAGCAAGAGGCTGCCCAAGTTGCTTCACAGCTTCCATGATTTCTACAGCTGTTGTCCCTCTGTGAGCATCGGGGTTCGCTCCATTGTCAAATTGCATTGGAATAAAGCTATGAGGAATTTGAGCAGCCAGTTCTTCTGCCTTGCGAATGCAGCCTGGCATTTTTTCTTCTCCTGGGGTTAAGACGACCTGTGCACCGTATGCCTTTAAAATATTGATTCTTTCCTTTGTCATCGTATCAGGCATGACAAGTATAGCTTTGTAGCCTCTTGCTGCGGCGTTCATCGCTAAACCAATCCCTGTATTTCCGCTAGTTGGTTCAATAATGGTCGCCCCTTTTTTGAGCTTCCCTTGTCTTTCTGCCTCAACGATCATATTGTAAGCAGCACGATCTTTCACACTTCCACTAGGATTAAATAATTCCAGCTTTAAATAAACAGCCGCCGCATTGTCTGGCTGAAGACGCTGTAATTTGACAAGTGGTGTATCGCCAATCAGTTCAGCAATATTTTGTGCAACCTTCATCATGTGACACCCTTTCTTCTCATTCCGCATTTCTTTAGTTATACTATCATCAATGGGGATTCGTAAAGTTTGTTAAAAAAGGACAGGTGATATGATGTCAGAAAGCCGTCATTATTTTATTGGAATTCACATCCCTGAACAACTTGCGCATCAAATCAAAACAGACATCGATCAAAGAAGCGGACTGTCATTTCAAAAATGGACAGCACCAAGTGATTATCATGTAACCCTTGTATTTTTAGGCGCCATTCTAAAAGAGCGTTTGGAAAAGATCATTCAACTGCTTGAAAACCTTTCAAATGAAGCATCTGCATTTCCGCTAGAGCTGAATGAGTTAGGACAGTTTGGTACAAAGGAGCGCCCAAGAGTCTTTTTTGCAAAGCCGAGTGAAAGCAAGCCGCTCATGTATTTAAGAGAAAAGGTGAAAGCATCCGTATTATCAGCAGGTCATCCTGTCGAAAAGAGACCCTTTCATCCGCATATGACGATTGCGCGCAAATGGAATGCGGATCAGTCTTATGCAGAACAATCGCCTTTACGTAAAGAGCCATATGTGATGGAGGTTTCTAGTATTGCTTTATTTGAAATACGTCCGAAAGAAACCCCACGTTATCACACAATCAAACAATTTACCCTACATAAATGATTCTAGAAGTTGGAGTGAGCAGCAGATGGCGCAAATTATCAAAATCCAAGATTATATATCACGATATGAACAAGACCCTCATCATTACATCAATCAGTTTATTCGATTGAAAAAACAAAGATGGGACGAGTTAAAAAGAGCTTCGAAAGAGGAGGCGCAGCAGCAGGTCGACCAAATCCTTGAACAAGCGCCTGAACAAGAGGAAGAAAAGAGAAAGAAATTCTCCTTAAAGAGAAAGCAAAAAGAAGCCGATATGAAAAAGGAACGAGACCTGAGTCTTTTTAACGAGCCAACAGATATAGAGCAAGGTGTCTTCAGAAACGTCCCTACCGATGAAACGAAGCTCATTCACTTTTTTAAGGATCATCTATATGATGTTCAATTAAAATGGGCCAGCTCGACGATATCTCACATTTCAACCGTATCCCATCACATTCGGTATGATGAAAAGCTGCGTATGCTTGCAAGGCAGCTTCCAGATTCTTATTTTGTGATGTACAAGCCGGTGCTGCTCATTCAAAAAGCTGAGATGGAATTATGCTCCGTGCTCATTACGCCGCTGGAAGTGATCTGTTTATCCTTCTTAGAGGCAGAGTCAGACAGCGTATATATCGGATCCAAGGAACGTTTTTGGGAAAAGCGGGCGACGGGGAAAGCTGTTCAGTCCATCTTGAACCCTTGTACAAGCCTTCTGCGCTCTGGAACCGTGGTGTCAAAGATTTTACAGCAAAGTGGTGTAGACCTTCCTGTGAAAAAAATCCTGATCAGCCGAACCTCTTATATTGACCTACCTGAAGTGCCATACGGGATGGAGGTTGTCGATAAGAAGAAGGCTGAAGAATGGTTTGAAAAGCAGCGGAAAAATACGGCGCCGACAAAGCACCAGCAATTTAAGGCGACAAAGGCATTGCTTGCTTATGGTGAATCAGACAGCAAAAGAAGGCAGGAATGGCTCGATTAAAGGCATGATGGAAGGTCGCGTAACATGAGACCTGAGTGGAGCTAATATATGAATGAATGGTACTTTATCGTCAATCCAGCAGCAGGACATGGAAAAGGACTCCGCATTTGGAGGAGCATAGAGAAAGAGTTACAAAAGGTGGAGATCTCATACCGGTCGTTTCTCACCCAGCATGAAGGCCATGCGGAAGTATTGGCGAGACAGATTAGCGCCATGCAAGATGACAGGCTGAAGCGCCTGATCATCATTGGCGGTGACGGCACCATTCATGAAGTACTGAATGGCTTAAAAGAAATCGATCATGTGCAGCTGAGTTTTGTCCCCGCTGGCCATTGGAATGACGCAGCGAAGGGGCTCGGTATCCATCGTCATGATGTGTTAAAAGAAGTGAGAAAGCAAAAGAGAATGCTAACCAAAACATTTTCTCTCGGTTCCTTTCAGGATCATGCAGAAAGCCCGCAATCTGTTCTCTTTCTCAATCATATTGGTGCTGGGTTTGACGCGCATGTCTTGAGGAAAACGGTGCATTTCAGAGGGAAAAAGTGGCTGAAAAGGCTCAAGCTTGGGTTTATCATTTACCCGCTGTCATTTCTTCATTCTTTATGGTCATTCAAGCCGTTTGACCTTGCTCTTTTTATTGAAAATGAGAGAAAAGTCTTTCGCCAAGTGTGGTTTGTGATCGTATGCAATCATCCGTATTATGGCGGAGGGCTGGAAGCAGCGCCAGAAGCAAGTGCAAGGCAGCCAGGCTTTCAAACGATCGTAGTCACGGATTTGAATCCATTCAAAGTCCTCTTGTTTCTAAGTGCGATGGTGTTTCGAAAGCACCTGGCGATGAAGGGAGTCACCCTGTTTCAGCATGAGGAAGTGTACTTGGAGGCAGATGAAAAAATCTTATTTCACGCAGATGGTGAAGTGATCGGCGCAACTCCTGTCTTTGTGAAGGCTAGTGAACGATCCTTAAAATTACGTGCTTAAATGACTGCCGGCGTATGCGCCAGCAACAGAACCATGAAAAAAGCCTTCCTTTTCATAAGGTTCTTGTCCTGATTTTTTAGTTTTGCTTGACGAGTATAAGAAGGTAGCGATAAAATCTATAGGACGGCTATTGTTTAGCATCTCATTCTCAATAGCTGTCCTTTTTGTTTTTATGATCATATAAATAAAAAAAGAAACAGCCAATTGACCTTCAATCGGCTGAATTTTGTCGACTAAAAAAGCACGATTTAAAATATTTTAAGAAATGATGGGTTGAAAATTGATATGAACTGGTTGGGACAAATATTAGGTAGCGAATGGCACATCTCTCCTGCTGGAGGCGCTACGGGAGATGCGTACTTCGCAACACACAATGACCAAAAGCTATTTTTAAAACGCAATACGTCACCGTTTCTTGCGGTTTTGTCAGCTGAAGGCATTGTGCCGAAGCTTGTCTGGACAAAACGGATGGAAAACGGGGATGTCATTACTGCGCAGCACTGGCTGAGCGGCAGAGAACTGAAGCCAAAGGACATGAATGACCGTCCTGTGGCGGAGCAGCTAAGAAAAATTCATACTTCTAAAGAATTGCTCGATATGCTGAAACGATTAGAGAAGCACTCTCTAGACCCAGAATCTATTCTGATGCATCTGAAGCAGTCCATTTTAAAAGAGCAGATTGATTCACCTGATATCACGCGTGCCATCCAGTATTTAGAGAAGCATGTGGAGGCAGTCCATTTCGAGGATAAGGTCGTATGTCATTGTGATCTCAATCATAATAATTGGCTGCTGACAGATGAAAACCAGCTCTATTTGATCGATTGGGATGGGGCAATGATTGCAGACCCTGCGATTGATCTTGGACCGCTTTTATACCATTATGTTGATGAAAAGAACTGGGAAAGCTGGCTCTCTATGTACGGCGCCCCGCTGACGGACAATTTGCGGAAACGCATGGCGTGGTACGTGCTCGCTGAAACCGTATCGTTTGTCGTTTGGCATAAAAGAAAAGGAAATGAAAAGGCGCAAAAAGAAGTGCAAGCAGAGCTAAACGCACTGCTAAAACGGTTAAACATCCATTAAGACAGTGGAATGTTTTCGACCCACTCAGACAGATGAGATTGATGCTCCTCGATATGTGCATCAATTGAACTGACAGAGGTGCCCTTTTGGCTGTAATCATAAATATCTGTTAACAGCTGACGAACATCGGCATCAAAATCTTCTTTCGCCAGCATTAATTGAATGACGCGTCCCACCTGTTCATATTCTGCAACAGTCCCACAGCAATCCAGCTGGTGATCGGTTAAGATATCTTTGATTAATTGAAGCTGATGTTGGCGGTTTAATCCCATACGTATGCTCCTTTCTTGCGTGTCGTTTATGTGGTTAAACTGTGCATTCAGCGCCCAATTTATACATGCGGCAGACCAGCTCAAATAAGGGCTGGTCTTTTTCATATGTGCATATGAGATGCTGTCTTGCGGGTCTTTATGTTTCATGGTATCTTGATAAAATGTAAAGAAAATAGAGGTGTATCAAATTGAGAATGCGACATAAACCATGGGCTGATGATTACTTAGCTGAAAATGCTCATATTGCTCTAGCAAACCCTGAACAGTATAAAGGGAAATGGCATGAGCTGTTTGGAAATGATCATCCAATCCATATTGAAGTTGGGACAGGGAAAGGGAGCTTTATTGCTGGAATGGGCAAGCTTCATCCCGATATCAACTATATTGGTATTGAATTATTTAAAAGTGTCATAGTGACAGCAGTAGATAAAATCAAAGAAACAGATGTAGAAAACGTGAAGCTTTTAAACATTAATGCAGAGACACTGACAGATGTGTTTGCAGAAAATGAGATTGACCGGGTGTATTTGAATTTCTCTGATCCGTGGCCAAAAGCAAGACACGAAAAGCGCAGATTGACATTTAAAGCCTTTTTAGAGCGATATGAACATATTCTCCGTCCAGGCGGTGAATTACATTTCAAAACAGATAACCGCGGATTATTTGAATATTCCTTAAAGAGCTTTTCTGCTTACGGACTCCTTTTAACGTATGTAAGCCTTGATTTACATGAGGATGGTCTAGAAGGAAATGTGATGACAGAATATGAAGAGAAATTCTCTTCTATGGGACAACCCATCTATCGATCAGAAGTGAAATACCCAGAATAATAAAAGAAAAAAGCTGGCTGCAATGAATGATTGCGTCAGCTTTTTTTGATGAAACGTTTCAGAGGATTGGTGCATGCGAATTTCCGCTGTATTTGCTACGATAGAAAAAGGAGGGATGACAGCAATGGAGACAATGAAAATAGGCGAAATGGAATTGTTCTGGTTAAACGGGGGAGATACTCACATGGACGGCGGTGCGATGTTTGGTGTGGTGCCAAAGCCGTTATGGTCAAAAAAATACCCGGTAAACGATCGCAATCAAATTGAACTAAGGTGTGATCCCATTCTCATTCGATGGAATGGTCTTCATCTATTAGTGGATTCCGGCATCGGATCAGGGAAGCTGACGGATAAACAAAAACGAAATTACGGCGTAACAGAAGAGACCAAAATGGAGGAATCGCTTGCGGCTCTCGGTCTACAACCATCAGACATTGATTACGTATTAATGACCCACCTGCACTTCGATCATGCTAGCGGGTTAACAAAACGCGAGGGCGATCAGCTCGTGTCTGTTTTTCAGCAGGCAAAAATCATCACATCCAAAATCGAATGGGATGAGATGAGAGCGCCGAATATTCGCTCAAGAAATACATATTGGAAAGAAAACTGGGAGCCTGTAGCAGATCAAGTGGTCACATTTGAAGAAAGCATCGAAGTGACAGAAGGAATTCATCTGCATCATACAGGTGGTCACAGCAATGGTCATAGCATCTTAACGCTCACAAGTCAGGGCGAAACAGCGATTCATTTAGCTGATATCATGCCAACACACGCTCATAAAAATCCACTTTGGGTGCTGGCATATGACGATTTTCCGATGACTTCGATTCCCGCCAAACAAAAGTGGCAAGCATTCGCAGAAGAACAAAATGCATGGTACTTGTTTTATCATGATGCCATTTACCGCGCTGTGAAGTGGGATGAAGACGGGCAAATCACACATGAAGTCAAAAGAGAAGCAGGAAGATAAAAGATCATCTGTATGTTTTTTTCGCCTTTCACACAAAATAACGACAAAATGAACTTGTGAAAGGAAGAGTGCAGGTGAATCAATTTTATCGTGTACATGGTGATGTGATCGAGACACCATTAAGAGGGATGGAAGTCATGTCTGTCCCTTATTTAAACAAAGGGGTTGCATTTACAAAGGAAGAGCGGGAAGAGCTTGGTTTAAAGGGATTTCTCCCGCCTAAGGTTTTAACGTTAGAAGACCAGGCGAAGCGTGCATATGAGCAGTTCCAAGCACAGCCAGATGCGCTTGGGAAAAATGTTTATTTAACAGCGCTTCATGACAGAAACGAAGTGCTCTTTTATAAATTATTAAATGATCATTTGGCAGAAATGCTTCCGATCGTATACACCCCGACCGTAGGAACGGCGATTCAGCGTTATAGCCATGAGTATAGAAAACCTAGAGGACTTTATTTATCCATTGATGACCTAGAAGGCATGGAAGAGATTTTTGCCTCTTACGGTGTTGATGAATCGATTGACTTAATCGTTGCGACTGATGCAGAAGGCATTTTAGGCATCGGAGACTGGGGCGTTGGCGGCATAGCCATTTCAGTCGGGAAGTTGTCTGTTTATACAGCGGCGGCAGGTATTGATCCTAGCCGCGTGCTGGCAGTGGTGCTTGATGCCGGGACGAATCAAGAAAGTCTCTTGAATGATCCGCTTTATGTCGGAAATCAGCACTCTCGCGTTCGAGGAGAGCGCTATGATGAGTTCATTGATCAATATGTTGAGCTTGCCCGCGCCACCTTTCCGAATGCACTTCTTCACTGGGAAGACTTTGGTACAAAGAATGCCCGCGCCATTTTGGAGAAATATAAGGACCGTATTTGTACATTCAATGATGATATTCAAGGAACTGGAGCGGTTTCACTTGCTGCGGTTCTGGCATGTGTAAAAGCATCGAAGGTTCCACTGAAAGATCAACGAATCGTCATCTTTGGAGCGGGTACAGCAGGTATTGGCATAGCAGAGCAAATTCGTGATGCTATCGTAAGAGATGGGGTCAAAGAAGAGGAATCATATGACCATTTCTGGTGTATAGATAAAAATGGATTGCTCACAGATGATTCACCTGAAATTCAGCCTTTCCAAAAGCCATATGCAAGACATTCTGAGGAAGTAAAGGATTATGCGCGTAATGGTCCAAAGCATTCCATTGATTTGTTAGAGGTCGTCAAGCAGGCTAAACCAACCATTTTAATTGGCACCTCGACAGTAGGAGGGGCATTTACAGAGGAAATTGTAAAAGAAATGGCGTCACATGTCGAGCACCCAGCGATTTTACCGATGTCTAATCCGACACCTCTTTCAGAAGCAAAGCCGGAGGATCTGATCGAGTGGACAGAAGGACGTGCCCTTGTGACAACGGGAAGCCCATTTGATCCTGTGGAATACAATGGGGTCACATATGAAATTGGGCAGGCAAATAATGCCCTTGTTTTTCCAGGCCTTGGTCTTGGAACCATTGTGTCTAAAGCCCGTCTGATGACAAATAGCATGTTTGTGGCGAGTGCTGAAGCCATTGCTAGTATGGTCAATGTCGGAAAACCGGGTGCGTCGATGCTGCCAAGTGTCGAGCAGCTTCGAACGGTTTCGGCCACAGTGGCTGTCCGTGTGGCGCAAGCGGCAATTGACGAAGGAATTGCCGAAGATACGCCTGATGATCTCATACAGGCTGTACAGGACGCCATGTGGCACCCTGTGTACAAAAAAATCAAAGCCATATAAAAAAAGAAGCTTCGCAAGGACACGTCTTTGCGAAGCTTTCTTTATCAAGCAACAGAATCAATGACATCAACGATCATGCCTGTTTTTGCATCAATCATGACTTCGTACTGTTCAAGCTCACCAAAGGCAGAGCGAGTAATGCCAGATTTGTACACATCAATCGTTTCACCATTTACGGTATACGGCTCTGGTACAGTATAGATCCAAGAGCCATCAATCGGACCGCGCTGTTTAAAAGCAGATTTCACAATTTTTAACGCTTTTTCAGACGAGATATACGTAGGGAAAAATACTTTCTTTGCAATCATTGCAGCGGCTACGCCAATACTCGCACCAATCAAAACATGTTTTAACTTCAACGTGCTGCACCTCCGTATTGCTGTTTTTTCCATTATACAAAACTTGTCCATTGATGTTAAGAAATCCGAATACTTGAAAGCATATTCAAAATTTCTGGAGAGATACTTGGAAAACCGAAAGAATTCTTATAGTATAAAGTGAGTGTTATTTTTATAGGAATATATATGGTCATACATAGAAACGAGGTAAACTGTAGAATGAACGAAGAAACATTGTCGCTTTTCCGAAATTTAACAGAATTACAAGGGACTCCAGGTAATGAGCACCATGTGCGTGCTTTTATGAAAAAGGAACTTGAGAAATATTCCGATGAACTGATTCAGGATCGTCTTGGCGGAGTGTTTGGCGTACGCAAGGGGCCAGAAAAGGCACCAAACATCATGGTGGCTGGCCATATGGA
Organism: Bacillus sp. A015; assembly: GCF_053851875.1. Classification (NCBI taxonomy): domain Bacteria; kingdom Bacillati; phylum Bacillota; class Bacilli; order Caryophanales; family Bacillaceae; genus Bacillus; species Bacillus sp. A015. The sequence goes on along the minus strand of NZ_JBSPZB010000015.1, from coordinate 28,720 downwards.
TGAAGTGGGCTTCATGGTCTCATCGATTACGAAAAACGGGATGATTCGTTTTCAAACACTTGGCAGCTGGTGGAGTCAAGTGATGCTCGCGCAGCGTGTGGACGTTCATACTGATCACGGGCCAATTCCTGGTGTCGTGTCTAGTACACCACCTCACCTTCTGACACCAGAACAAAAAAGCAAACCTGTGAAGCCGTCAGATATGCTGATTGATATTGGTGCAGATAGCGAAGAAGAGGCAAAAGAGCTTGGCATTCGCCCAGGACAGCAAATCGTCCCTGCAACGGTCTTCACCCCAATGGCGAATCCAAAAAAGATCTTAGCAAAGGCTTGGGATAACCGCTATGGCTGCGGACTTGCCATTGAATTATTAAAAGAATTAAAAGACGAAACCCTTTCATGTCAGTTGTATTCAGGTGCAACAGTTCAGGAAGAAGTAGGGCTTAGAGGTGCAGAGGTAGCAGCCAATATGATTCAGCCGGATCTATTTTTTGCTTTAGATGCGAGTCCTGCAAACGATGTGACGGGTGACAAAACACAATTCGGCCAGCTTGGAAAAGGTGCACTTCTTCGTATTTTTGATCGAACGATGATTACGCACCGTGGCATGAGAGATTTTGTGCTCGATACTGCTGAAACAAATCACATTCCATACCAATATTTCGTATCACCGGGTGGTACTGATGCTGGACGTGTTCATATTTCAAACCAAGGTGTGCCGTCTGCTGTGATTGGTGTTTGCGCGCGCTATATTCATACAAGTCATTCTGTCTTGCATGTGGATGATTATGCTGCGGCAAAAGAGTTAATTGTTCGTCTTGTTAAAAGCTGTGATCAAAGCACGGTTGATTCTATTTATCAACAGGTGTAAACGATAGAAAAGAGGACAAAAGACTAAATTAAAAACCATGTTATCCTTTTGTCTTCTTTCAGCGTGATATGAAAACCCTTGAAGTATAGGAAGGCCGAGTACTGGCGCGGAGCGAATTTGATATTCGTGAGCACCAGCACGCAGAACTGACACCGAATGCGAGGGTTTGTCTTCTTTTCAGCGTGATAGAAAGCCTTTGAAGTCTAGGAAGGACGAGTACTGGCGCGGAGCGAATTTGACATTCGTGAGCACCGGCACGCAGGACTGACACCGAATGCGAGGGTTTGTCTACACGCTGAGGCTGCCTCTTCAATGAGGGCAGCCTTCTTTCTTATTGCTGTTCAAACACGTAAGATAACGCCTTGATCGCTTGATTCACTGTTTCTACAGTGATATTTGCTTTGTTTGATAGTTCCTTTAATGGATGGTGTAGTTCCTTTGGACGGATCAAAATAAGAGGTTTTCCTTTGGCGATGGCAGAAGATGCATCCATTGCCGTGTTCCATTGTTTATATTTCTCACCAAAGCGGGCAATGACAACATCTGCTTTGGTCAATAAAATCTCGGTACGGAAATTGTTCAAATCAGAAGCAGCATCGTCTTTTAAAATGGCATTCGGCTGCTCGCCTAAAATGTCTTCACCAATGTGATCTGATCGGTCATGATTCTCCATTGGGCCGACAAAAGTTACAGGTAACTTCAAAGATTGGCTTTTCTCCTTGATTTCATCACGCCACTGGCTATGAATTTCTCCAGCTAAATAGACGGTTAATTGCATAACAATCTCCTCCTTTTGTACAAACTTAGTAAAGGTTTGCCCTGTTTCTTTTCATGTTACACAAGAAGTGCTTGATAAAGCAAAAAAAATATGATTATGATATTCATGGTAGAGACTATTTTTCATCGTAAGAATAATACATATAATGGGAAGGACAGGCCTCTTCGTCTTTCCTATGAGAAAGCAGGAAGACGACGTTGATGACTTATTTGAAAAGAAAGGGCATTTCCCTTTCGCCAAAGGTGTATTTCATTGATGCACTCTCTTATATGGCTTTAGGTCTATTTGCAACATTAGTGGTAGGGCTTATCTTAAAAACAGCAGGCGGCCTGTTATCACTTCCACTCATCATCAAAATGGGAACGCTCGCCATGGGGCTCATGGGACCGGCGATCGGCGTAGCGGTTGCGTATCGCTTAAATGCATCTCCTCTGATCATTTTTGCAAGTGTGGTCTCAGGTGCCGCAGGAGCAGAGCTTGGAGGACCTGCTGGAAGCTTTGTCGCAGCATTAATTGGTGTGGAACTCGGCAAACTTGTCAGTGGAGAGACAAGAATTGATATTATCTTCACGCCGCTTGTCACCATTATCACAGGCTTTTTCACCGCCGCTTTGATCGGGCCTGGGATTGAAGGTATGATGACAGGGCTAGGCAGGCTCATCATGTGGGGAACAGATCAAAGTCCGCTGATCATGGGTATGCTTGTGGCAACCATTGTTGGACTTGCGCTCAGCTCACCGATCTCAAGTGCTGCGCTTGCGCTGATGCTTGATTTAAGCGGGACAGCGGCCGGTGCTGCAACGATCGGCTGCTGCGCTCAAATGGTCGGCTTTGCCGCTGCAGGCTTTAGAGAAAACCGCTTTGGTGGTCTTGCCGCTGTCGGCATTGGGACGTCAAAACTGCAGCTGCCGAATATTGTGAAAAACCCCCTCATCCTCATTCCGCCGACGATTGCGGGCCTTATTCTTGCACCAATTGGTATTATTGGCTTTGGGATGGTCAATAATGCGGCAGGAGCAGGTATGGGAACGAGCGGTCTTGTTGGACAACTGATGACGCTGACAGTCATGGGGTTTCATCCATCCGTACTACTCGCGATTGCTCTCTTGCATATCGTTGGCCCGGCAGTGATTAGTTTGGTAGTATCAGAATGGATGAGAAAGAAAGGCTATATACAATTCGGAGATTTAACCATACAAACTGGAGGAATGAAACATGAAAAAAATTGAATCAAACGAAGAATTACAAAAAGTAATTCAACAAGACTTAACGGTATTACTATTCTCAGCTGACTGGTGCCCGGACTGTACATTTATTGAACCATTCTTACCAGAGCTTGAAGCAAACTATCCAGAATTTGAATACTTCTATGTCGATAGAGATCAGTTCATTGACACTTGTGCAGAGTGGGAAATTTACGGCATTCCAAGCTTTTTAGTCTTTAAAAACGGACAAGAGATCAACCGCTTTGTCAGCAAAGATCGTAAGACAAAGGAAGAGATTGAAGCATTTTTAACAGATTCTCTTTCTAAATAACGAAAGGAGAGTCTTAACTATGGCAAAAATGACATCAAGACAGCTTGCCAATCAATTGAAAAGCCGTCTGACGAGTGACAGCTGGTCACACCAGTTTGACCGGGAAAAAGATACGCTTCGTATTGAAGATAAACAAACAGGTAAAGGCATCACGCTTGAGCTTCCGCCAATTATTGCGAAGTGGGAAGTAAAGCCTGATGAAACACTGGATGAGATCGTTTACTATGTGAAAGAGGCGCTAAGCGCAATGAAAGGCGAAGCGCAGCACATATCAGGTAAAGAAAAGCAAATCTATCCGGTCATTCGTTCGACTTCCTTTCCAGAGACATCAAGTGACGAGATTCCGCTCGTTTTTGATGAGCATACAGCTGAAACAAGAATCTACTATGCGCTTGACCTTGGAAGCACCTACAGATTAATTGATGAGAAGATGCTTCAAAAGGAAAACTGGACAAAAGAGCGAATCAGGGAAACCGCAAGCTTTAACGTCCGCTCACTTGAAACCGTGGTGAAAATGGATGAAGTCGCAGGCAATCGTTTTTATTTCTTCCGTGCGAATGACGGATATGATGCAAGCAGACTTTTAAATGAATCGATTTTACAAGAATACGCGCAAAAAATAGAGGGACAGATGGCCATTTCTGTTCCCCATCAAGATGTATTCATCATTGCAGATGTTCGCAATGATTCAGGCTATGATATTTTAGGGCAAATGTCGATGAGCTTCTTCGCCAGCGGCACGGTTCCAATTACCGCATTGTCATTTTTATATGACGAGGGCAAGCTCGAACCAATCTTTATTCTTGCGAAAAGCAGACCAAAACAGCAGTAGAAGGGAATTTTGAAGAATGAATGCTTTTTATAATGCAGAAGGTGTAGGCGACACACTTCTTATTTCATTAAAAGATGTGACAAGAGAAGAAGTAGGTCATGAAACGTTTGGAGATGTCGTGAGAATCTTCAATCAAGACACAAAAGAAACAACAGGTTTTAATATCTTCAACGCATCCACTTACATGAAAATTGAAGAAAACGGATCTGTACCGCTTTCTGAAACGCTTGTTCAAGATATCAATGAAATTTTAAACCGCAACGGTGTCAGTGAAACGTTGACTGTCGATCTATCACCAAAATTTGTTGTCGGCTATGTGAAGGAAAAGGAAAAGCATCCGAATGCAGATAAATTAAACATTTGCCAAGTAGATGTTGGCGAAGAAACATTACAAATCGTGTGCGGTGCACCAAACGTCGATCAAGGTCAATATGTCGTTGTTGCCAAGGTCGGCGCAGTGATGCCAAGCGGCTTGATCATCAAAGATGCTGAACTAAGAGGTGTACCATCAAGCGGAATGATTTGTTCTGCAAAAGAATTAGATCTTCCAGATGCGCCTGCTGAAAAAGGGATCCTTGTTCTAGAAGGAACCCACCAAGCTGGCGAACCCTTTGAAGCCTAACCTCCCATAAACGGGCACATATGAGCGAAGAATGTGTTATACGAAAAGTCACTAAGTACGTACTTAGTGACTTTTTTTCATCTACATACAGCACGAACAGCAAAAGCGGCACTTTTCTCGCTTTTCTGCATGAAAAAGCAGTGGTATACTAAAAATCGCCCAAGAAAACGTAAGGGGAGTTAAAGTGAGTGATAAACGATGAGTTGGATAGATAAATTTTTCAGTGTGTTTTTAGGAGAAGAAAAGAAAGAAGAAAAAGCTGAGAGACCCGTAGAAGGTCCGGATGCGCCAAAGCAGTCATCTGTTGAACAGCATAAAGAATATAAAAAAATTGAAGATACGAAAGTCTTTTATGAATATCCGAAAGGCAACTTCCGCTTTCCTCTCGTTCCAGATGAACCCGCTCGTGACGGAGTGAAGCAGCAGGAGAGAAGGCGCGCGAGACCCAGCCAGCCAAAGGCAAAGCAGACGACCTATGAGCCTAAACAAACGTTGCAGCCTGATATAAATAAAAAGCCATTCAAAACAGAGCAAATCCCTTCGCCGATCTATGGCTATCATCAGGATATGCGTCCAAAACGAAAAGAAGGCAAAGAAGAAGCACCCTCTGTTCAAATGAAGGCCACAGAAGAAACAGCACAGCGTGTCACACTGTTATCAGAAGAGGCAGAGCGTGAACGGAATGTGAGACAGCAAATGAACATCCCGTCTATACGGAAAGAAAATCGTATGGAAGAAGCTGCTTCAGCCCTAGCAGAAGAGAAAGCGGATATGCAAACAGCCGCGACGCCTCTTACATTGCAAGAGGAACTCGCCTATCAGGATCACGTTCAGTCGACGATGGAGCGCTTAAATGACGAATCTTTTATCCAAGCAGAGGAAAAGGATCAAGCCTTTTCTCAGCCAGAAGATCATAACGAAGCTGTTTTACATAAGCAGCAAGCCCCAGCATACCAAGACGAGCCGGTAGAGCCTGAGCCGGAACAGGTCGTCTCCGGCGAACAAGAAGAAAGAAAAGACGAGCCGATGAATCAGGTTGAAGATCATGCTGTGGAAATAGACAGATGGACATTTGAAAAAGCTGAAGACTCACAACCAGCAATTGAAATGGAAATAGATAGCCCAGCAGAAGAAGTGACGGTGACAGAAGACATCACAGCGGAAGATATGGAGGAAATAGAGGCCGCTTCGATAGAAGAAAGACAAGAAGAAGTGCCAGCAGCAGGATTTGAAGAAGCTGAGCCAGTGATCAAACATGATCTGCAAGATGATCAATCTATGGAAGATCAAGTCATGCCATTAGAACCAGAACCAGTAACAGATGAACCGACTGCCTCTGGGCCAGCAGAAACCTTCATGGATCAGACAGAGCAGCAGGAACAAACGCTTGAAGTGAAGCGAGAAGAACCACAACAGACATCTCCGCAGCCGAAGCGTTCAAACGGTCAAACCTCAACGGTTCCTTTTAACGTCATGATGTTAAAAAGTGACCAGCGCGTGCAAGGACAGAAGAAAACGTCGGATGCACAAGGATATGTTTTTCCAAGCTTAGCCCTTCTAGACGTACCTCCAGCTCAAAAAGAAGAGGACGGGGCATGGGTGAAAGAGCGGGCAGAGCTGCTCAATGCAACGCTTAAAAATTTCAATGTAAGAGCAAGTGTGGTCCATGTCACGCAGGGCCCTTCTGTCACAAGATTTGAAGTACATCCTGAACCAGGTGTGAAAGTGAACAAAATCACGAACCTGTCAGATGATATTAAACTCAGTTTGTCCGCAAAGGATATTCGAATCGAAGCACCAATCCCAGGAAAGAACACGATCGGAATTGAAGTGCCGAACCTGCACAGTAAAATGGTGTTCTTAAGAGAAATGATCAGAAGCAGTGCATTTAGAGACAATCCATCTCCTTTAACGGCAGCGCTTGGATTAGATATATCAGGTCAGCCCGTCGTGGTTGATCTGCAAAAAATGCCGCACGGCTTAATTGCTGGAGCAACAGGTTCAGGAAAAAGTGTCTGCATTAATACCATTTTAGTAAGCTTGATGTTTAAAGCCTCACCAGATGAAGTGAAAATGCTCCTAATCGACCCTAAAATGGTTGAATTAGCGCCGTATAATCACATTCCACATCTTGTGAGTCCTGTCATTACCGATGCCAAGACAGCGACAGCTGCCCTGAAATGGGTAGTTGATGAAATGGAAAGACGCTATGAACTGTTTGCTCACTCTGGTGTGAGAGAAATTAAACGATTCAATGAGCTTGTGAAAGAAAAACAAATGGGTGAAAAACTTCCGTATCTCGTCGTTGTCATCGATGAGCTGGCTGATTTAATGATGGTCGCACCAAATGAAGTCGAAGAAAGCATTTGCCGGATTGCACAAAAAGCAAGAGCGTGTGGTATTCACTTACTGATTGCGACTCAAAGACCATCCGTTGATGTCATCACAGGTCTCATTAAAGCCAATATCCCAACAAGAATTGCTTTCTCTGTCTCAAGTCAGGTAGATTCTAGAACCATTATTGATATGGCAGGTGCAGAAAAGCTTCTCGGAAAAGGAGACATGCTCTTTTTAGAAAATGGCTCTGGCAAGCCGACAAGGCTGCAAGGGAACTTTGTATCAGACCGCGAGATCGATCAAGTGGTGGCACATGTGAGGAAACAACGCAAGCCTGTGTTTCTTTTCGAACAGGAGGAATTGATGCTCCAAGGCTCTGCGATTACAGACGAAGACGAATTGTTTATGGATGCCTGCCGATTTGCAATCGAGCAAAATAGTGCAAGTACATCCAGTTTGCAAAGAAGATTTAGAATTGGCTACAATCGTGCAGCCAGATTGATTGACATGATGGAACGTGAAGGCATGATCTCTGGTGCGAAAGGCAGTAAACCAAGAGAAGTCCTCATGACACTCAGTGATCTAGAACAATTGATCTAAACAAAAACCACTTCATTTTTTTGATAAACATGGTATGATAGCACATAGGTGCAATTTTGTAATTGGACACTTTTTGCGTGCCTGTCTGAACTCTTTTTATGTAAAATGAGCTGAAACAGGTGTTAGAAATGGGAAAGTTGTCGGATACTAATCATAGTTAATATTGATTAGAATAGGGAGATCGGAAAAAATCTTTATTTGGAGCTGCGATCTGTGATCCGCTAGAGACGAAAATCACAAGTTGCAAATTGAAATGAGCGTCATATACTGTAAGTCAGATAGACGTTTGTTGGAGGTACAATTATGACTGTTTATCATTTTGTTGGAATAAAAGGGACAGGTATGAGTCCACTGGCCCAAATTCTTCATGATACTGGGTATACTGTCCAAGGATCGGATATCGAAAAGCATATCTTTACACAAAAAGCATTAGAAGAAAGAAATATCAAAATTCTTCCATTTGACCCAGATAATATTCAGCCGGGGATGACGGTCATTGCAGGAAATGCATTTCCTGATACACACCCTGAGATTGAACGTGCCCTTTCTGAAGGGATTCCTGTGATTCGTTACCATAAATTCCTTGGAGAATACATGGATTCATTCACAAACGTTGCGATTACTGGTGCTCATGGCAAAACATCCACAACAGGACTGCTTGCCCATGTGATGCAATCAGCAAAGCCAACTTCGTACTTAATCGGTGATGGATCTGGAATGGGGAAAGAAAACAGCGAGTATTTTGTATTTGAAGCATGCGAATACCGTAGACACTTCCTCAGCTATCATCCAGACTATGCGATCATGACCAATATCGATTTTGATCACCCTGATTATTTCTCGGACATTGATGACGTGTTTGATGCGTTTCAACACATGGCGCTTCAAGTGAAAAAAGCCATTATCGCTTGCGGAGACGATGAGCATCTGCTCAAGATTCAAGCGAAAGTACCTGTTGTGTACTACGGATTCAATGAAGAAAATGATTTCCAAGCACGTAATGTTGTGAAAAATACGGAAGGCACCACATTTGATGTATTTGTTCGCAATACGTTTTATGATACCTTCTATATTCCTGCATATGGAAATCATAATGTCCTCAACTCGTTAGCAGTGATTGCTTTATGTCATTATGAAGCCATTGATGTAGATTTGATCAAAGGTGCATTAACAACATTTGGCGGTGTGAAACGACGCTTTAATGAAAAAGTAGTAGGTGAGCAAGTTTTAATTGACGATTATGCACATCACCCAACTGAAATTGAGGTCACCATTGAAGCGGCCCGTCAAAAATATCCAGAACGTGATATTGTCGCTGTTTTCCAGCCGCATACCTTCACACGGACACAGCAATTCTTAACTGAATTCGCTGATAGCCTAAAGAAAGCTGATTATGTGTATCTTTGCGATATCTTTGGTTCAGCTCGTGAAAACATTGGAAAACTAAGCATCGAAGATTTACGTGGAAAAATTCCGCAAGCTCAGTTGATTGATGAAGAAGAGACATCTGTGTTGAAAGCGCACGAGGATGCGATTTTGATCTTTATGGGAGCCGGAGACATTCAAAAATATTTACGTGCTTATGAGAAAGTTGCTGTATAAATGTAAATGATCGTAAAAGTGCCGTTTCAATCGGCACTTTTTTATGTTGAATAAAATGTGACAAAGGGGCTGAATGTGTCAAGATGTGCTGCTTTTTTTCATTCGCTGTGGACAGGAATGAGCGAATAAGTGTAGAATTATTAATCAATCGGTCATTCTAGGCGATGTTTGAATGATACAACGAGAGGGTATTGAATTGAATATGCCCGCAACAAAGGAGGTATCAGATGATTATTATTTTATATCTAAGCGTTGCACTGATCGCAATTGCTTTCCTCATTCTTGTCATCTATTTGTCTAAAACATTAAAATCTTTACAGCTGACATTAAAGAATGTCGCATCAACTTTAGAAGGTCTTGAAGGACAGATGCAAGGTATCACCACAGAGACAGCACAGTTGCTACATAAGACGAATCAGCTTGCTGAAGATATTCAAGACAAATCGGCAAAACTCAACACAGTTGTGGATGCGGTGCAGGGAATTGGCGGCTCGATCAACCAATTTAATACAAGCATAAAGCAGGCAGCTGGAGCAGTTTCTTCTTCCGTTGAAAGGAACCAAGAAAAAGTCACGGATGTTGTAAGCTGGAGTAACGCAGCACTTGAAATTTATAAAAAATGGAAACAACGTAAACACCAAAATTAAACCATTTTCGCATAGGAGGAATAATCATGAGCAAAGACGGAATCAATAGCAAAGACTTTTTGATCGGAACACTTATTGGTGGCATTGTTGGTGCAACAACAGCATTATTCTTAGCACCGAAGTCAGGGAAAGAGCTTCGCGATGATTTGAACACCCAAGCGAATGCTTTAAAAGACAAAACAGATCGACTCACAACAGATGCGAAGGAAAAAAGCACTGAATATGTGACGATTGCGAAAGATAAAACGTCTGAATTGTCTCAGCTGGTGGCAGAGCAGTCAAACCAGATTTTAGACAAAGTGAAAGACATAAAAGAGCGTGCAGCTGGAAAAGCTAATCAAGTGAAAAGTGAAGCAGAAGATGCTGCAAATGATCTTGCGAGCGAAGCGTCAGATGTAGCAGACGAAGCAAAAGTAAGAGCACAAGAAGCAAAATCAGAAATTGAAGACGGCATCAAAGATGTCAAAGAAAAAGTAGAACAATCTACTAAAGGCTAACTTGCTGCTTAAGTTAGGAAGGAGCACATCATGTCAAAGCAACTCATCGAAACAGAAGAACAGTTTGATCAACTAACGAATCAAGACGGAACCTTTGTCTTTTTTAAGCACAGTTTGACATGTCCAATCAGCCAAGCTGCTTTTCATGAGTTTGAAGCATTTGCATCTGCACATGAAGACGTACCTGCTTATTTCTTGCAAATTCAAAACACAAGAGAGCTTTCATCCTATGTGGCTGAAAAGTCAGGGGTAAAGCACGAAAGTCCCCAGGCACTCGTCTTTAGCGGTGGAAAAGTAAAATGGCATGCATCTCACTCAAGCATTACAAAAGAAGCGCTTGAACATCATATGTAGAAGAACGTCAGCAACTGCTGACGTTTTTTTTTATAAAAAAAGGTTTACTTGAACCAAAAGTATGCTATAATCTTACACATAATACTTTATCGCTTAAAAGCGTTTTGGTAATAAAGAATTTTTTCGTGACAATTCCGAAATCTTTGTTTATAATAAACCCTATCCTGAGAGAATTTAAAAATAAAAAGCGAGAGCAGGCAGAGGAAAGGATGACAAAAATGAGCAACAACGAACTAGAACAATTGAGACAGCAAGCAGATGAACTAAATCTTCAAATCTTAAAACTGATCAATGAAAGAGGAAGCATTGTAAAAGAAATTGGGAAGGCAAAAGAAGCGCAAGGTGTCAACCGTTATGATCCTGTCAGAGAGCGCACAATGCTGAACCAAATTCTTGAAGAAAATGACGGCCCATTTGAAAATTCAACGATCCAGCATATTTTCAAGGAAATTTTCAAAGCAGGTCTAGAGCTTCAAGAAGATGACCACAGCAAAGCACTTCTTGTTTCTCGTAAGAAAAAACCAGAAAATACAATTGTGAACATCAATGGGGAAGCCATCGGTGATGGAAAACAACGCTTCATCGTTGGACCATGTGCTGTTGAAAGCTACGAACAAGTCGCAGAAGTCGCGGCAGCAGCTAAACAGCAGGGACTAAAACTTCTTCGCGGTGGCGCATTTAAACCTCGCACAAGTCCATACGACTTCCAAGGGCTTGGCGTAGACGGTCTAAAGATTCTAAAGCGTGTAGCTGATGAATACGGTCTTGCTGTCATTAGTGAAATCGTAAACCCTGCGCATATTGAAGAAGCGATCGAGCATATTGATGTGATTCAAATTGGTGCACGTAACATGCAAAACTTCGAACTATTAAAAGAAGCCGGGTCTGTGAAGAAACCAGTTCTTTTAAAACGCGGTCTAGCAGCGACCATTTCAGAATTCATCAATGCAGCTGAATACATCATCGCACAAGGAAATGACCAAATCATCCTTTGCGAGCGCGGTATCCGCACATACGAAACAGCGACAAGAAACACATTAGATATCTCTGCTGTGCCAATCTTGAAACAGGAGACACATTTACCAGTATTCGTTGATGTGACGCACTCAACTGGACGTAGAGATCTTCTTCTGCCAACAGCTAAAGCAGCTCTTGCGATTGGAGCGGACGGTGTCATGGCAGAAGTGCATCCAGACCCATCTGTTGCCCTATCTGATTCAGCGCAGCAAATGGACATTCCTCAATTCGAAAAATGGTTAGATGCGTTAAGACCACTTGTCAACATTCACGCGTAATCATAGTTAGAAGAACCGCCGGATAGTAGCCCGGCGGTTTTTTCATGGAGAAAACAGAATAGAATTGGAAATGAAAGGAATAAAACACATTGCAAGCTTAAAGTGCTTGTTCACAATGTTTTCATTTTTAAAATTCGATAGAATCTGCTAAGATCATTGTCATAGCTGATGTTCACGATGACTTTTGATGAAATATGATTCAATTTACAGGTAACAAGCTCATTAAAGTTTGTTTAATTTAGTTATAAAAAGAAAGGGAACGTTTTCATATGAAGAAAAAACGTGTATAATTTCATAAAAGAATGTCATTTTGATGTAGATTGAAAAATTATGTGTCTCTTTTCATCGTTTTAATGACAAATAGGATATTATTTTTTTCGTATCTGATATGTCTCTACCTAATTGGTGAATGCTATAGATATGAAGTGTATTTGAAGGAGTGATTTATGTGAATAATGTTACAATATATGATGTAGCAAGAGAAGCAAATGTAAGTATGGCAACGGTATCACGTGTTGTGAATGGAAATCCGAACGTGAAACCAACAACAAGAAAAAAGGTGCTTGAAGCGATTGATCGTCTTGGCTACCGTCCGAACGCAGTGGCACGAGGACTTGCAAGTAAAAAAACGACGACAGTTGGGGTCATCATCCCTGATATTTCTAGTATCTTCTATTCTGAGCTTGCACGCGGGATTGAAGATATCGCCACGATGTACAAGTACAACATCATTTTGAGCAACTCAGATCAAAATACAGATAAAGAGCTGCATTTGTTAAATACGATGCTAGGCAAACAAGTAGATGGGATTGTCTTTATGGGCGGCAACATCACAGATGTGCATGTCGAAGAATTTAAGCGCTCTCCTGTACCAATTGTTCTTGCAGCATCGGTTGAAGAGCAGGCACAAACACCATCTGTGAACATTAACTACGAGCAGGCCATTTATGATTCAGTCCAATTATTAATTGACAAAGGCCATAAACGAATTGCGTTCGTATCTGGTCCGATGTCAGAACCAATTAACTCTGTGAGAAAGCTTGCTGGATATAAGCGTGCGCTAGAAGAAGCGGGCATTGCTTTTGATGATGTTCTCGTTGCTGAAGGCGATTACTCCTATGACTCAGGAATTGAAGCTCTTGCAAATCTGCTTGAGCAATCAGACAAGCCGACGGCTGTCATTGCAGCAACAGACGAAATGGCTCTTGGTGTCATTCACGGCGCACAGGACAGAGGCGTCTCGATTCCTGAAGACTTAGAGGTCATTGGCTTTGATAACACAAGACTTTCCCTCATGGTACGTCCTCAGCTGACAACGGTTGTTCAGCCGACATATGATATTGGCGCTGTCGCAATGAGACTGCTGACAAAGCTGATGAACAAAGAACAAGTGGACGATCAAATTGTTGAGCTGCCACACAGAATTGAAGAAAGACAATCAACAAAATAAAAACAAAAAGCAGGCTCACCTTATCAGTGAATGCCTGCTTTTCTTATGCATTTTTCCTTTCTCTTCTAACAGGCATGAGTGCTTTTTCTACTGTTTGCGCATTTTTTTCTGTGATTTCTGCTTTTCTTGGTATCGGTGGATATAAATCGTCAGGGTCGAACCATGTTGATGGAAGGGTGACAGGCGATTGCTTATTCCATGCCCGAATCCACTCCTTAGGAAGGTCAGCTGGCGGTGTGACGCCTTTCATCTCAAGCCAAATGCGGCTCCACGCTCTTGGGACCACGCGCCAAATATCATATCCGCCTCCGCCAACAGCGATCCATTTGCCTTCACAATATTGATGAGCAAGCTCATGGGCAAGTCTGGGAATTTCCTCATATATTTTCATGGTGGCAGATAAATGGGTTAAAGGATCGTAATAGTGAGCATCCGCTCCGTTTTGCGTCAAAATCACGTCTGGTTTAAAAAAAGCAGCTATCTCAGTCACTGCTGTTCGGTATGCTTCGAGGAACGATTCGTCTTCTGTAAATGCATCGAGCGGAATATTATACGCATAGCCATAGCCTTTATCATGGCCTCTTTCCTGTACTTGTCCAGTTCCAGGGAACAAGTAGCGACCCGTTTCATGAATGGAGACAGTACATACCTCTGGATCGTCATAGAAGCTAAACTGTACACCATCTCCGTGATGAGCATCCGTATCAATATATAAAATCCTTGCGCCATATGTCTTTTGAATATATTGAATGGCCACAGAGCTGTCATTATAAATACAAAAGCCAGATGCACGTCCTTTAAATCCGTGGTGAAGCCCGCCGCCAAGGTTGAGCGCATGCTGCGAATGACCCAGCATCACTTGATCAACCGCTGTTAATGTCCCACCAACAAGAAGAGAAGCCGCCTCATGCATACCTGCAAACATCGGTGTATCCTCCGTGCCAAGGCCGTAGCGTTCACCCTCTGCTGTAGACAGCTTTCCTTCACTTGCCCGCTGCACAGCTTGAATATAATCTGTCGTATGGACGAGCTTTAATTCCTCCAGCGTAGCCATACGCGGTGCGATGATCTCATCATCCGTTAACGCCTTCATTTTTTGAAGAAGATCGTATGTTAAGTAGACACGAAGCTGATTGAAGGGGTGATCTTGATGAAACTGGTACGTTTGAAAAGATGGTGAAAAAACAAAGGTCGCTTCCTTCATTTGACCGTCTGCTCCATAGGCCAGAGCACCTTGTAGCCTTTTGCCCGAATCAGCTTCGTCACATGATCTGCATGAATGGTTTGAAGGCGGAATACGAGCACTTTAGAGGCTTCATTTGCATGCGGGTACACAAGCACACTCAGCATTTGAATATGCTGCTCCTTTAAAATAGCCGTAATGTCTGCGAGCCCTTCTGTCATCTGCTTCACTTCAACCTCTAAGTGTGACCCAGGCTGATCTGCACCTGTCAGTCTGACAAACGTACGAAGTAAATCTGTCTTTGTGATAATGCCTACAAGCTTACCGCGTCTCACCACTGGAAGGCAGCCAATTCCATGCTCAAAAAAGACACTCGAAATCTCCTCAACGAAATCAAGCGGATGGGCGGTGATTGTCTCTAGCACCATGATCTCTTCTACCGGCCGCTGAATAAAAAGCTGCCTTTTTTCTGTTTCGAAAATACTTGGACTGGCATTTTTAATATCCCGATCTGTCACCATCCCAATGACAGAATCTTGATCAGATACGATGGGAATATGCCGAATGTGATGTGCACTCATTTTTTGAATGGCTTCTTCGATCGTATCGGTTTTTCGCAGCGTGATCACATCACGCTCCATAATTTGTTCAATCATCATTGTTTACCAATCCCCTTTGCCAAAAAAACGAATTGAACGTTAATACATAAAGCGCTGATGGAAGCGAAGACGATCAAAACGCTCGATCGAATCAGGACTCACGTTTTTTCCGATTCTCGCCATTAAACAATTGGCTGGATGTGAGCTGATCTCTGGCTCGTCTGTTGCAAACCAGACAAGACCACCTGCGTTCATCATTTTCTCCATCATTTTACGGTACTCCCAAACGTTTTTCTTTGTCCCCTTTAAATCCCAATGCCAGTAATATTCAGTTGTAATAATGATGTAGTTCTCCATTTGCTCATCCATCATGCTCACATCAAGTAAATGCTTGCCGAGCGAGCATCCTCTAAATGGAGGAGCGACTTCAATCGCGCCAAGCTCGATTAAATTGTCCATCTTGCCCTCTGACCAGCGCTCAAGCGGATCAGGATACAAATACGTGACATAGCCTACGACAAGCTCATCCACTCTTGCAATGATAATACGTCCTTCTGGAAGATCTGCTATTTCAACAAGTGCTTGTTTCTGCTCCTCAGGCGTGCGAAATGCCGTTAGTCCTTCATGAAACGTATAGTTCGCAAGCTCTGATGCAGGTACCGGTCCTTCAATCAGGATAGAACCTGTTTCTCGCTCAATTGTTTTTGAATAATAAGTTTTAGGATGCTCCACGTATCCACCGCCTCAAATTCTAGTGAGTCGTCTCTATTTTAGCTTAAATCTTGAAGAAATTAAAACGGTTTCACCATAAGTTTTTTAAAAATTGAGAAAAAAAGTCATCTATACTATAATGGTCATTGTAAACGTATGCAAAGGGGGACTGTTTGATGAAAGTGGAAACGCTACCATCAGTAAAAGGAGACTATCATTTAAATGATTATGAGCAGGCATACAAAGAATTTTCATGGGAGGAAGCGAGAAAAAACTTCTCCTGGTATGAAACAGGAAAAATAAATGCAGCCTATGAAGCAATTGACAGACATGCGGACTCGTTTCGTAAGAACAAGGTGGCGCTTCATTACAAAGATTCACAGCGGGATGAAAAGTATACGTTCAGGGATATGAAAATCAACACAAACAAAGCGGGAAATCTATTCAGAGAAAAGGCGCATGTGCAAAAAGGGGATCGCGTGTTTATCTTTATGCCAAGATCACCTGAGCTCTATTTTCTTCTGCTTGGTGCTGTCAAAATTGGTGCGATCGTTGGCCCGTTATTTGAGGCATTTATGGAAGGCGCCGTCAAAGACCGTTTAGAAAATAGCGAGGCGAAGGTCATTGTGACAACGCCGGATCTGCTTGAGCGTATTCCGTTTGCAGAGCTTCCGAAGCTTGAATCTGTCATCATTGTCGGCGGTGAAAAGGAAGACATCGGTGGTGTGCGGACAATTCACTACGAAGAGGCATTTCAGGAGGCAGTAAAGGAACTTGAAGTAGAATGGATGGATGAAAAAGACGGTTTCCTACTTCATTACACGTCAGGGTCAACTGGTACGCCAAAAGGTGTGCTGCATGTCCATGGCGCGATGGTGCAGCAAGACCAGACCGGTAAATGGGTGCTTGACCTGAAAGAAGATGACGTCTACTGGTGTACAGCTGATCCAGGCTGGGTAACAGGGACAGTGTACGGTATTTTTTCACCATGGTTAAATGGGGCAACGAATGTCATCTTAGGTGGCCGGTTTAATCCTGATACGTGGTATGAAACGATTGAATCACTTGGTGTGACCGTTTGGTACAGTGCACCGACAGCCTTCAGAATGCTGATGGGGGCAGGGGACGACCTCATTCAAAAATATGACCTCAGCTCGCTCCGTCATGTCTTAAGTGTAGGAGAGCCTCTCAATCCGGAAGTGATCCGCTGGGGAGACGCTGTATTTGGCAAACGAATTCACGATACTTGGTGGATGACGGAAACTGGTGCACAGCTGATTTGTAATTATCCATGCATGGACATCAAACCAGGCTCGATGGGGAAACCAATTCCAGGCGTAGAAGCCGCGATTGTGGATAATGCCGGAAATGAACTTCCACCATACCGGATGGGCAACCTTGCGATCAAAAAGGGCTGGCCGTCCATGATGCATACGATCTGGAACAATCCTGAAAAATATGAATCTTACTTTATGCCGGGAGATTGGTATGTTTCAGGAGATTCAGCATATATGGACGAAGACGGATACTTTTGGTTCCAGGGACGTGTCGACGATGTCATCATGACGTCAGGAGAGCGGGTCGGTCCATTTGAGGTGGAAAGTAAACTGGTTGAACATCCGGCCATTGCAGAGGCTGGTGTCATTGGAAAACCAGATCCGGTACGTGGTGAAATTATCAAAGCATTCATTGCTCTCAGGAGCGGATACGAGCCGACAGATGAGCTGAAAGAAGAGATTCGTACGTTTGTGAAAAAGGGGCTTGCTGCACATGCGGCACCAAGAGAAATCGAGTTTAAAGACAAACTGCCAAAAACGCGAAGCGGAAAAATTATGAGACGTGTGCTAAAGGCGTGGGAGCTGAATTTACCTGCTGGCGACCTTTCGACAATGGAAGATTAATCTCCTTCGTCAGTTGACTTGATATCAAAAGTATGTTAAAAATGACTTTAGTTGAATACGAAAAGGTTTTGACTGAGATTCAGTAGAATCATCTTTCCCTGTCCAAGAGAGCTGACGGCTGGTGCGAGTCAGTACAAAGAGATATTCGAATTACCCTCACGAACCGCTTTTACGAAAAGGAGCATGAATGCTGCCTCATTAGTGAAAGAACGGATCTGTCCGTTATCAGTGTAAGTGAAAAGACGTGATATTTTGTCTTTTAAGCAGGGTGGTACCGCGATATATATCGTCCCTTCGTTCATTCGAAGGGGCGTTTTTTATGTTGAATTGTAAAAAAAGGAGATTTGGATATGAGTCAATTGATGGAAGATTTATCGTTCAGAGGATTAATTCAGCAGCAAACAGATGAAGAAGGTTTAACAAAATTATTAGCAGAAGAAAAAATCAAGCTGTACTCCGGCTTCGATCCGACAGCTGACAGCTTGCACATTGGTCATCTATTGCCCATTTTAACATTGCGCAGATTCCAAGAAGCAGGGCATCACCCGATTGCCCTTGTTGGCGGCGCAACTGGACTGATCGGAGATCCTAGCTTCAAAAAAGCAGAGCGTTCACTAAACCCGGCAGAAATCGTGGAACAGTGGTCAGAGAAAATCAAAGGCCAGCTGTCTCAATTTCTTGATTTTGAAGCAGGCGAGAACCCAGCCGTCATCGTCAATAACTATGACTGGATCAGCCAAATGAATGTCATCACGTTCCTTCGTGATATTGGAAAGAACTTCGGTGTGAACTTCATGCTGGCAAAAGATATCGTCAGCTCACGTATCGAGACAGGTATTTCGTACACAGAGTTCAGCTACGTGATTTTGCAATCGTTAGACTTCTTAAACCTTTACAAAAATGAAAACTGTAAGCTGCAAATCGGTGGTAGTGACCAGTGGGGAAATATTACATCTGGACTTGAGTTGATCCGCAAGTCTGAGGCAGAAGGCGCAAAAGCATTTGGTCTCACGATGCCGCTTGTCACAAAAGCAGACGGCACGAAGTTTGGTAAAACAGAAGGCGGCGCAATCTGGTTAGATAAAGAAAAAACGTCACCTTATGAATTCTACCAATTCTGGATCAACACAGATGACCGTGACGTCGTGAAATACTTAAAATACTTTACGTTCTTATCAAAAGAAGAGATCGCATCTTACGAAGAAAAAGTGCAAACAGCACCTGAAAAACGTGAAGCGCAGCGCCGTTTAGCAGAAGAAGTGACAGCGCTTGTACATGGCCGTGAATCACTAGAACAGGCTGTGAACATCTCAAATGCACTATTTAAAGGCGAGATCAAATCTCTTTCAGCTGAAGAAGTCAAAGTAGGCTTTAAGGATGTTCCATCAATGGAGAAAAGCAGCACAGAAGAATTAACACTAGTCGATATCCTTGTGGAATCAAAGCTGTCTCCATCAAAGCGTCAAGCACGTGAAGATATCACAAATGGTGCGGTCTACATCAACGGAGAGAGACAAACCGATAAAGACTATGTTCTTTCAGCTGAAGACCGAATTGAAAACCAATTCACTGTTTTAAGAAGAGGGAAAAAGAAATACTTCCTTGTGAATTACAAGTAAGAATGATGTGCAGCCGGCTGAGAGAACCGGCTGCTTTTTTTTATGCCAATTGAGTCATGGAGGCTGTCACATAGACCAACAGACTGTAAGAGAAACGAATGTCTAGTCTTTTGGCATTGGCTCATGAGAAAGTCAAAGGTGCTTTTTCATTATTTATTTCTTGTGAAAATATCGGACAAACAGTGCCTTGTTCACTTTTCTGTCATATTTTTGTTGTTTAAAATAGAGTCGAACAAGATAAATAAGGGGGAATGAAAGTGTCATTTTTGATGAAAAGGAGTTTGCAGATTCTCGTTGCATTTGCATTGGTGGTTGGTTCAATGGTTTTCGTCCAGCCGAAAGAGGTCAAAGCGGCTGAGCATAATCCGGTTGTGATGGTCCATGGCATGGGTGGTGCCTCTTACAACTTCGCGGCGATCAAAAGATACCTGGTGTCACAGGGCTGGGACCGAAACCAATTATATGCAATTGATTTCATAGACAAAACAGGCAATAACCTTAATAATGGACCGCGTCTATCTAGATACGTCAAAGATGTGCTAGCCAAAACGGGCGCCAAAAAAGTAGATATTGTGGCGCATAGCATGGGTGGAGCCAACACGTTATACTATATTAAGAACCTAGACGGCGGAGATAAAATTGAAAATGTCGTCACACTAGGTGGAGCGAATGGACTCGTTTCACTCAGAGCATTACCAGGCACCGATCCAAATCAAAAAATTCTTTACACATCCGTCTATAGCTCAGCCGATCTCATCGTCGTCAACAGCCTCTCCCGCTTAATTGGCGCAAGGAACGTCCTTATCCACGGAGTTGGACATATCGGTCTATTAGCCTCAAGCCAAGTCAAAGGCTATATTAAAGAAGGACTGAACGGCGGGGGACAGAATACGAATTAATTTAAAATAGCCAGCTACCATTCATGGAAGCTGGCTTTCTGTATTTTACAAGTAGATTTAATCATGAAGAAACATGGAGTACCTATTGATGAAGTTCTATTCGTGTGAATACTTGAAATGATTGTCGATGAAATCAGACTATGGTACGATGAATGTATATGTTATAAAGTAATTCGTACGAATTACTAAATGAGGGCGGGATATGAAGCTTGAACAAATCATAACGATCAAAATGGGAAAAAACCAATCAAGAAGAAATGAAAAAGCCGACAATAGCTTATCTGCATATTCTTATGAAGATTTAATGAAAGATTTAGATGGCGCTTATTTAGACTCCATTGTAAATGAAAAAGAAAGCACATTATTAACGGTTGATCCGTACTTAACAAATGTTTGTGATGTTGTCTTCAGCTTTGTTAGTTCGATTGCAGGGATTGTCAGTATTGAGACTCAAGGTAAAGTCATGAACCAAAACTTTGCCAAGCTGATCATAGAAACTGAAGAACTAGATAAGCAGTATTTATGTTATGTTTTAAATGAATCTCAATTTATGAAAAAACAAATGGCGATTTCTATGCAAGGAAGTACGGTTCCAAAACTAACACCAGGGATTTTTCGTGCGTTAGAAGTGCATCTTCCTTCTATTGAAAAACAACAAATGATAGGAAGAGCCTATTTTCATTTTAGAAAGCGTCAAGCGCTTATGAAGAAACAAGCAAAATTAGAAGAACAACTATTTTTAGAAGTATTAAAACAACATGATCAATAAAGAAAAGTGAGGAAATAACGATGGCTGACTTACATACAACATTATTTAGTGCCGCAGATGACCTTAGAAGCAAAATGGATGCTTCAGAGTATAAAAACTATTTATTAGGATTGATCTTCTATAAATATTTATCTGATCGATTATTAGAAAAAGTGGTCGAAGTTGCAGATGAATCACTGGAAGAATATGACACGCAGGATAAACAAGCGCAATTATACAAAGAGTTGTTATCAGATGAGGATATTCAAAAAGACTTAATTGAAACATTAGTCGATACGATAGGGTATGATATCGAACCAACGTATTTATTTAGTGAGTTAGCGAGTCAGGCAAAACAGAATATCTTTCAGTTGAATGATTTGAATAAAGCATTCATTGATTTATCGACGAAATATCTTCAATTTAGTGGCTTGTTTGATGATGTGGATTTGAAATCGAAAAAACTGGGGTCAGATGATCAACAGAGAAATATCACCATTACAGAGGTATTGAAAAAATTAAATGATGTTGATGTCATTGGTCATAATGGAGATGTCATTGGGGATGCTTATGAATATTTAATCAGTCAATTTGCCTCGGAAGCAGGGAAAAAAGCCGGCGAATTCTATACACCACATGAGGTCTCTATCATGATGGCACGTATTGTGGCAATGGGGCAAGAGGAGAAAAAATTATTCAGCGTGTATGACCCTACTATGGGTTCTGGTTCTTTAATGTTAAATGTTCGTAATTACATTAAGTATCCAGAAAGTGTGAAATATCATGGGCAAGAACTGAATACGACAACTTTTAATTTAGCAAAAATGAACTTAACTCTGCACGGTGTCGATTACGAGGACATGCGCTTGCGTAACGGGGATACACTAAATAAAGACTGGCCAACCGATGAGCCATATACATTTGATTCAGTTCTAATGAATCCGCCATATTCAGCCAAATGGTCAGCAGACGATACATTTTTAGATGATTCACGTTTTAATCGCTATGGAAAGTTGGCACCGAAATCAAAAGCGGACTTTGCTTTTCTTTTGCATGGCTTATATCATTTAAAAGATTCTGGAACTATGGCGATTGTCCTGCCACATGGAGTTCTTTTTAGAGGCGCAGCTGAAGGTGTCATCCGTAAGAAATTACTAGAAGATGGACACATTGATGCGGTGATCGGTTTACCAGCAAACTTATTCTTTGGTACAAGCATTCCAACCACTGTCATCATTTTAAAGAAAAACCGTACAACGCGTGATGTACTATTTATCGATGCAAGTAAAGAATTTACCAAAGGAAAAAATCAAAACAAATTATCAACTGATAACATTGATAAAGTAGTAGAGACATATCAAAAACGAGAAGATGTAGAAAAGTATGCACATGTGGCAAGCTTTGAAGAGATTAAAGAGAATGATTTCAACTTAAATATTCCAAGATATGTCGATACATTCGAAGAAGAAGAACCTGTCGATATGGCTGCCATAGGAGCAAAAATTCAAGAGATTCGAAAAGAAAAAGAAGAACTAGAGTCTAATTTATATGACATGATTTCTTCCATGCAGTTTGATGAAGAAGACGCAGAATGGATGAAAGGTGCATTAGAGGTGTTTAAACGTGGGAAGTAAGAGCGTGCCGGAAGTTAGGTTTAAAGGGTTTAGTGGGGAATGGGACGAATGTAAAATTGTTGACGTGTTGAATATAAACTCGGGCAGGGATTATAAACATTTAAAAAAAGGAGATATCCCAGTTTATGGTACTGGTGGGTATATGCATAGTGTTAATGATAAGTTATCAGATGATGATGCTATTGGAATTGGAAGGAAAGGTACTATAAATAAACCGCAGTTGTTATTAGCACCTTTTTGGACGGTAGATACTTTGTTTTATATGACAGTTAAAGGGAAAAATGATTTGTATTTTCTGTACTCACTAGCTAATAGAATTGATTGGAAGAAGTACGATGAATCAACTGGGGTACCTAGCTTATCAAAAAATAGTATTTATAAAATCTCTATTAATGTGCCCCTATTAAGGGAACAAACACAAATCGGCAACTTCTTCAAACAACTAGACGAAACAATTGCTTTTCAACAACAAGAACTAGACACCTTAAAACAAACGAAACAAGGATTCCTACAAAAAATGTTTCCAAAAGAAGGAGAATCCGTACCGGAAATTCGTTTTTCTGGGTTTAGTGGGGAGTGGGAAGCCAAGTGTTTAGGAGAGATCTCCGAATCTTATTCTGGTGGTACACCAAGTGTAGATAATAAAACTTTTTATGGTGGAGACATTCCTTTTATTAGGTCGGCAGAGATTAATTCAAAAACAACTGAAATATATATCACTGAAGAAGGATTTAATAGCTCATCAACCAAAATGGTTAGGGTAGGAGATATTCTTTATGCTTTATATGGTGCTACAAGTGGTGAAGTAGGGATTTCTAAAATAAACGGTGCAATAAATCAGGCTGTGTTAGCAATTAAGCCTAAAAGAGGTTACGATTCATATTTCCTTACCCAGTGGCTTAAAAAACAAAAAAGCTCAATTATTAATACATATCTCCAAGGTGGGCAAGGTAATCTCTCTGGTTCTATTGTTAAGAAATTGATTCTGAAAATACCTTTTGATGAAAAGGAACAAACCGAAATCGGTCACTTCTTCAAACAACTAGACAAAACAATCGCTCTACACGAACAAGAACTAGATATCTTAAAACAAACCAAAAAAGCCTTTTTACAAAAGATGTTTGTCTAAGCAAAAGGGGGAAATAAGATGATTAAGATTGAACATAGAGATGAATCAGAAATAGAACGTCAGTTAATTGACGTACTTGGTGAAGAGAGTAATCAATGGAACTATCGTCCAGATCTAAAATCAGAAGCCGACTTATGGCAGAACTTACGAAAGATCATCACACAAAACAACTTATCAGAAATTGGGGAGCATCCGATTTCTGATAAGGAATTTGATAAGATTAAAACGGAAATTTTAAATAAAACGAAAACACCTTTTGATGCAGCAAGGTGGCTAAAAGGTGAAAATGGGATTGCTCGCATTACAATTGAACGAGATGATGTGTCCCTAGGTTCGATGTCACTCGTTCTTTATTCAAATCATGATATCGGTGGGGGCATTTCTACATATGAAGTCGTTCATCAAATTGCGAAAAAAAGAGAGAATATTGACGAACGTGACAGGCGTTTTGATGTGACGTTATTAATCAATGGGTTACCCATTGTGCAAATTGAATTAAAAAAGGTTACGGCAAAAGATGGTGTGTTTCAAGCATACAATCAAGTGAAGAAGTATGCAGAGGAAGGGCTATTTCGTAATAATATTTTTTCCACTCTTCAGTTATTTGTCATTTCAAATGAACAAACGACTCGTTATTTTGCCAATGCTCTGCCAAAAGATATGCATAAGAAGTTTGTTTTTAGTTGGCGGACAAAAGATAACCGAAAAGTGAACAACCTCTATGAATTTGTGAAACAAGTACTCAGAATTCCAAATGCACATCGACTGATCGCTCAATATACTGTTGTGAGTGAAGAAAATGATCAAAAAGCGTTAATGGTTTTACATCCATATCAAATACACGCAATTGAAGCATTGTTTACGGCGGCGATGAAACATGAATCTGGATATGTATGGCATGCAACAGGATCAGGGAAGACATTAACGAGTTTCGTTGCAACCAAATTATTAGCAAGGAAACCTGGCGTTGACCGGACGATTATGCTCATTGATCGAAAAGATTTAGACAATCAAACAACGACAGAATTCACAAGGTTTGCGTCTGAATTTAATACAGGTATCTCTTCAGGTAAGGCAAAGTCTAATAGTTTAATTGTTGGAACTGGCAGTGCAAAAGAACTGAGTGAGACATTATTAGCGGATGCCAATTCAAATACCATTATTATTACGACTCGTCAGAAACTAGAGAATGCTATCAATTATGCAAAAAAACAAGAAGAGCAGGATGGTAAGAACCGATTTCAAAAACTGATCGGTCAACATATTGTCTTTGTCGTTGATGAATGCCATCGAGCATTAAGTGCCGAGGGCATGGAGTCTGTGAAAAAAACGTTCCCTAATTCTACTTGGTTTGGTTTTACTGGAACACCTATTTTTGATGTTAATAAAAAACAACCAAAAGGTCAGTTAGCACGTACGACTCGTGATCAATACGGTGAAGAGCTTCATACATATACGATTAAAAACGCCTTGGATGATGGTGCAGTTCTAGGATTCCAAGTAGAACATGAAGATACGATTGAACCAAACTCTCTTAGCAATCATATCTTTTCTCGGCTTCGTCAAAATGACAAATACGCTCATCTTAATGATGATGAATTAAATACGTATATTGATCAAATGGATGGGATGGAGAAGGAATCCCATTTGCCATCCACTATCTATGAAAGTGAAGAGCATATTCAAAAGGTCATCCATAAGATGTTTCGACCGGATAATGCTTATACAAAGTTTGATTTCAAAAACGGACGACCGCAAAAGTCCGCTATTTTGACAACAAACTCTATTGCGATGGCCAAACGATATTATGATGCGATAAAAAGGATGACGAAAGATCCTGATTGGATGGCAAAAGAGTTTGAAGGTCATCCTATTCGTAAAGGGCGAACGATAGAGGATAAGGATTTTCCTAGAATCGCGATCACCTACTCATTAAATGATAATGAAGAAACTTCAAAACTAGATCAAGAAGATATGATAAACATCATCAAAGACTATAATCAATCCTATGATACCGCTTGGTCGATTCAAGATATTGAGCGGTATAATGGGGACATTAACAACAGATTAGCCCGAAAAAAAGCGGAGTTTAAACAATTTGGCAAGCATATAGATTTAGTGATTGTGGTTGATCGCCTTTTAACTGGCTTTGATGCGCCGACCATACAAACTCTTTTTGTGGATCGACTCTTAGAGTATGCGGGTTTAATTCAAGCTTTCTCGCGAACAAATCGTACATATCCTGGTAAAACAAAAGGGCTGATCATGACGTTTAGAAAGCCGTGGACGATGGAGTGGAATGTAGAGGAAGCGACCAAGACATACTCTAACGAACAGGAAGAAACGAATCTTGTGTACCCAACTTATGAAGAATCATTGAAACGATTTAAAAAGGCACATAAAACCTTAAAGTCACTTGATATCAATCTTTCTGAATTGGACGAGCATTCGCCAGTAGAGGAACGTGTTGAATTTGTTAAAGCATTCCAAGAGCTGAGTAATGCTTATGAAGCTCTCGTGACGTATGACAATTACAACGATGATATGGAAGCATCGAAAGCCTTGCGAGAACAAGTGATGACGATCGAAGAAAATATCGGTATATACAATACAATCAAAGGCTCACTAGTAGAAGAAGGGACGAAAGAGAAAGAAGAGGAAACACCCAACTTCTCGGATATTGAATTTTATGGTGAGAATTCTGTTAAGCTATACGACATTGACTCTGCCTTTATTGATCAACTGTTAGGAAATTACTCTGCCAATAATCATGATATTCGTCAAGAAATCGAAAAGGCACTTCAAAAATTGAAAAAAGCTGAAGTGGTAAAAGAGGTGTATCGAGCGATCCTCAATGAAATGGACAATAAACAGGTGAATCCAGATGAAGATATATTAGTGGTCAAACGAACATTCTTTACAAAAAAGAAAAATTCCCATATTAAAGAATTTGCTGAAACGTGGTTCGTGGATGAGAACGAACTCCATTTATCATCTATTCAATATATGATAGGAACTGATCCTATTCCGAATATTGGGAACATCATTGATAGTAAACAATTTGATCAATATAAAGCAATTCATCCAGATGCTAAACCATTAAAATACGGACCTGAAATGAAACGAGCGTGGAGAACATTGTTAGATGAAGTGATTGTTCCTTTGGATGATGAATTAAGATAATCTCGATAAGGAGTTTAAATTGACGCAACAACTTAAACAATATTTCTTAGGATACTTTCTCTATTTTCCCTGTTCATTTTTCATCATCTATAGGTAATCTCTAACATCATAGCCAGTGGGTGGTTTGTCTTTTTGATGCAAAATCAGACAAAACATCAGTAAAAGCATGTACAAATCGACCACTATTCCTTACACTACATGTAGTGAACGAGAATCTTTGGAGGTGGGCGTTTGTGCAAACGAATCAAAAGGCTTTGATTATGGTAGATGTACAAAAGGCATTCGAGCATGAAAAATGGGGAGAACGAAATAACCTAGATGCAGAGAAGAATATCAGTCGTTTATTGACGTTTTGGAGAAAAAAAGGCTGGACAGTCATTCATATTCAGCATACATCGGATCAACCGCACTCCTTATTTCATCCAGCAAATGAAGGGCACTCCTTCAAAGATATCGCCAAACCGCTAGATGAAGAAATGGTGTTACAAAAGAAAGTTAACAGCAGCTTTATAGGTACAAACTTAGAGGAACAACTAAGATCAAACGAGATCGACACAGTTGTGATTGCAGGATTAACAACACCGCACTGCGTATCTACCACAACAAGAATGAGCGGGAATCTAGGCTTTGACACGTATCTCATTTCAGATGCAACCGCCGCCTTTGGACTAACAGATCAAACCGGTACATATTATGATCCCGAAACGATTCATCGGCTGTCGCTTGCCACACTGCATGATGAATTTGCGACTGTCATGACAACCGAGCAGCTCATCACAAATTGGGCAGAACATAAATGAACGATTGAAAGCTCCTAGAAAGATGTCTAGGAGCTTTTTCGTCATACTAAGCATGTGTATCCAGCGATTGTTTTCGTTGCTCAATACCTGAGTATACGAAATCAATTCCAATAAATAAAAAACTGACAAAGAAGGATAAAATCAATGTACCATACTCCCAAATGGAGACGTTCACTATTTTCATATTGAGCACAAACTTAACTGAGAAATGCACAACGATCCATGAGAGTAGAAATTCTATTATAAACTCGACCCATTTGGGGAATCTTAGCAAGGAGGAAATTCCTTTACCAATGAATGCTAAAAAGATCGACCAAAAAAGAATAATCCCACTGACCAATAAAGAGAAGATCAACAATGAAAAAAATGAATCATAGGTGATATATTCCCCAAAAAGAAAGTTCACTCCTAATGAAACGATATAAAGTACGGTACTTGGAATGATCATTACAAAACTAAGCGAAAAAAAGATGAGTAAAATGAGGAGAACCCCTATGATAGCTCCAGGCGGTTCATCGACAACCTTTGTTTTTCTCGTTATCGCGTAGATAACAATTGAAATGAGCAGAAGTACTAATATAAATGAGATGATCGACAAATTGTTTTTCCCTACCTTTTCCTTTCGTCATTGTTTTAAAAATTTTTAACACATGTAATTATAAGGAAAAAATGAAAAAGGGTAAAGGATAATCGCAGTTCTCTTTTTCTTTTGGCGGGATAAGGTGTTCGCTCTTAAAGAAGTAACCCAAACAAAAAACCCTAGACCACCTTGAACAATCAAGGGGACTGACCCCATAAGATGAGACAAATAAAAAACACCTTCAAGTTTGAAAACGGATCGTTGTTATCCGAAATAAGACGTGGAGGTGTTTTTTCTATGGGGACAAGAGTGA
>NZ_JBSPZB010000014.1:0-91788 GCF_053851875.1 Bacillus sp. A015 | reverse complement strand
TGGAACATGAGAAAAACACCTTCCTTTAGTCGGCTTTTCTCTATTATAAAATGAGGAGATGTAAATTTTAAGGGAAAAATAAAGCTGTCGAGATTTTCTCGACAGCCTGAAAGCCGGTGAAAAACCGGCTTTACTTTTACTCAGATTGTTCTTGATCTGACTCTATGTTTTCTACATTTTCTTCACTGTTCTCTTCATCGTCTTCTGGTGATTGTTCAACTAATGCCACTGTAGCGACATGTTCATCATCACCTAGACGAATCAGGCGGACACCTTGAGTGACACGGCCTGTTGTCGAAATGTCTGAAACGGCCATACGAATGATGACACCGCTCCCTGTAATAATCATCAAGTCTTCTTCAGCTTCAGCATTGGTCGCCTTCACTGTGACAAGCGGACCATTGTTGTCAGTGATCTTGCACGTTTTAAGACCTTTACCGCCTCGAGTTTGAACACGATATTCTTTTTCAGGCGTTAATTTACCATAACCTCTTTCGGTTACGATCAATACGTTTGCATCTGGCTCAAGGATTTCCATTCCAACGACGATGTCATCCTCAGAAAGTGTGATCCCTTTGACCCCAGCTGCCGTACGTCCCATTTCACGAACATCCGTCTCGTCGAAACGAATCAGCATCCCCTTTTTCGTCCCAATGATGATTTGTTTTTCTCCATTGGTTAAACGAACGGCCATCAGTTCATCTTCGTCACGCAGGCTCAGTGCAATAAGACCATTGTTTCGAATGTTTGCAAACTGAGACAATGATGTCCGTTTCGATACACCGTGTCTTGTTGTAAAGAAGAGGTACGAATCTTCATCAAATTCGCTTACTGGGATAATGGCGTTAATCCACTCTCCCTTTTCTACTTCAAGAAGGTTAATAATCGGAATCCCTTTCGCTGTCCGTCCAAATTCAGGAATCTCATACCCCTTGGCACGATAGACCTTCCCTTTATTAGAGAAGAAGAGGATCGTATCGTGGGTCGATGTTGAGATCAGTTGTTCAACGAAATCATCCTCGTTGGTCCCCATTCCTTGGACACCTTTACCGCCTCTTTTTTGACTGCGGTATGTTGATGCGGGCAGACGCTTAATATAACCATTATGAGTCAGTGTAATCACAATGTTCTCAACAGGAATCAAGTCCTCATCTTCGATTGTTTCAATACCCGCTGTCACAATTTCAGTTCGACGCGTATCATTGAAACGTTCTTTGATTTCTATTAATTCTTCTCTAATAATTTCAAGAACTTTCTCATTGTCTGCTAGGATGGCTTTTAATTCAGCAATCAAATCAACAAGTCCTTTATATTCATCTTCTATCTTTTCTCGTTCTAAACCAGTCAAGCGCTGGAGTCGCATATCAAGAATGGCCTGTGCCTGTTTTTCAGACAAGCTATAGTTTTCCATCAAACCATTTCTCGCAATTTCAGCAGTTTGAGATCCTCTAATTAAAGCAATGACCTCATCTAAGTGATCAAGTGCAATTCTCAAGCCTTCTAAAATATGAGCTCTTGCTTCTGCTTTACGCAGCTCATATTCCGTTCTTCTGCGAATGATCACTTTTTGATGCTCAAGATAATATTCAAGACATTGTTTCAGTGATAAAACCTTTGGCTGTCCATCAACAAGCGCCAGCAAGTTGATACCGAATGAGGTTTGAAGTGTCGTTTGTTTATAAAGATTGTTTAATAGAACATGGACATTCGCATCTCTTCTCAGCTCAATGACAATACGCATACCATTACGATCTGACTCATCACGCAAATCTGTAATGCCATCAATCTTTTTATCACGGACAAGATCAGCGATTTTTTCAATCAAACGGGCTTTGTTGACCTGGTATGGGATCTCATTGATAACAATTCGCTGTTTACCGCTAGATGTTTCCTCAATATTCGATTTTGCTCTTAATGTAATAGAGCCGCGCCCTGTTTCATACGCCTTTCGAATACCGCTTCGGCCAATAATTTGTCCTGCTGTTGGGAAATCTGGCCCTGGGATGATATCCATAAGCTCCTGTGTTGTCATTTCCGGGTTTTGACTGATGGCCAATACCCCATCAATTACTTCACCTAATTGGTGCGGCGGAATATTGGTCGCCATTCCTACAGCAATTCCTGTCGCTCCGTTGACCAATAAGTTCGGAAATCTTGCAGGCATCACCATTGGCTCTCTTTCACTGCCATCATAGTTATCTTGATAATCAATGGTATCCTTTGTGATATCACGGAGGATTTCCATAGAAATCTTAGATAGACGCGCCTCGGTATAACGCATCGCCGCTGCTCCGTCTCCATCGACTGAACCAAAGTTTCCATGACCATCAACTAACATATAACGATAGTTGAAATCTTGCGCCATCCGAACCATTGCTTCGTATACAGCGCTATCACCGTGAGGGTGGTACTTACCGATAACTTCCCCAACGATACGTGCAGATTTCTTAAATGGTTTATCGCTTGTCATTCCTAGGTCATTCATCGCATACAAAATTCTTCGATGCACGGGCTTCAATCCATCTCGTACATCTGGTAATGCACGCGAAACAATAACACTCATTGCATAATCTAAAAAGGACGTACGCATTTCTTGACTGATATTCACTTCGCGTACATTTGGTGTATGTTGTTCACTCACTATAAGAACCTCCCTTTACGTATCACATGAAATAAATTATGTGGGAGTAAAATATGTATTTATCTTCACAAGACTATTCTTCATTATATCAATAATCTCTGCTTTATACACATTAATTTACTAGAAAATCAACGAAACATAGAAAACCAGGACATTCGTTTCACAGGCCTGAATCTTGAAAAACAACCTTATTCCAAACAAGAAATAAGGTTGTTCTCAAGGGGACCTATCTAAATATCAAGATTTTTCACGTATTGTGCATTTTCTTCGATAAAGTTTCGTCTCGGTTCTACTTTATCTCCCATCAGCATTTCAAATGTCTCATCAGCATCAATCGCATCCTCAAGTGTCACTTGAAGAAGTGTTCTCGCATCAGGATCCATTGTTGTTTCCCAAAGCTGAGTTGCGTTCATCTCTCCAAGACCTTTATAGCGCTGAAGTCCAGGTTTTGGTGTTTGAGGCAATGTCTTTAGCAGCTCATCTAGCTGTTTATCGTTATACACATACTCAACACGTTTACCTTGCTGCACTTTATATAAAGGCGGCTGCGCAATATACACATAACCGTTTTCAATGATTTCACGCATGTAGCGATAGAAGAACGTTAAGAGCAGCGTGCGAATATGGGCACCATCGACATCCGCATCCGTCATGATCACAACTTTGTGATAGCGAGCTTTCTCTAAAGTGAAGTCTTCACCGATTCCAGTTCCTAACGCTGTAATCATAGAACGAACTTCGTTGTTAGATAAAATTTTATCTAGTCGTGCTTTTTCAACGTTTAGGATCTTTCCTCTTAGCGGTAAAATGGCTTGGAAGTGACGATCACGCCCCTGCTTAGCAGATCCGCCCGCAGAATCTCCCTCTACGATATAGAGCTCAGAGATAGAAGGATCTTTAGAAGAACAGTCTGCCAATTTCCCAGGCAGGCTAGAGACTTCCAGTGCACTTTTACGTCTTGTAAGCTCACGTGCCTTTTTGGCTGCCATTCTTGCACGAGCTGCCATCAGTCCCTTTTCCACGATTTTCTTCGCAGAATCAGGGTTCTCTAGCAAGAATTTCTCCAGTGCTTCAGAGAAAAGAGAATCTGTAATGGTTCTCGCTTCTGAATTCCCAAGCTTCGTCTTCGTTTGACCTTCGAATTGTGGGTTTGGATGTTTAATGGAGATAATAGCTGTTAAGCCTTCGCGCACATCTTCACCACTCAAATTCGAGTCTCCATCTTTGAATACGCCATTTTTACGAGCATAATCATTAATGACGCGCGTCAAACCCGTTTTGAAGCCTGCTTCGTGTGTTCCGCCTTCATACGTATTGATATTGTTGGCGAAAGAATAGATATTACTTGTATAGGAATCGTTGTATTGTAAAGCAACTTCAACAGTGATTCCGTCTTTTTCACCCTCGATGTAAACTGGTTCTTCATGAACCACTTCTTTCGAGCGATTTAAATGTTCCACATAGCTCTTGATACCGCCTTCGTAGCAGTATTCATTTCTCCGCTCTTTTCCTTCGCGTAAGTCCTCAATGATGATGTTAACACCTTTTGTTAAGAAGGCTAACTCACGTACACGATTGGCAAGTGTGTCGTAATCAAATTCAATGGTTTCAGTGAAAATTTCTGGATCTGGCACAAAATGAGTGGTTGTACCTGTTACGTCTGTTTCACCAATAATTTTTAGATCGCCAACTGGAACTCCGCGTTTGAATTGCTGATGATGAATCTTTCCATCACGGTATACTGTCACGTCTAAGGTTGTAGATAACGCATTTACAACAGACGCCCCTACACCATGCAGACCGCCAGATACTTTATAACCGCTGCCGTCAAACTTACCGCCAGCGTGAAGAACAGTCATAATGACTTCTACTGCAGGTCGTCCCATCTTTTCATGAATCCCAACAGGAATACCGCGGCCATTATCTTTTACTGTAATGCTATTATCTTTTTCAATTTGCACTGTAATGTCTGTACAATAACCAGCTAATGCCTCATCAATACTGTTGTCGACAATTTCCCATACAAGATGGTGAAGTCCTTTTGCATTGGTTGCCCCAATGTACATTCCTGGACGTTTTCTAACAGCTTCTAGCCCCTCGAGCACCTGTATCTGATTTTCATCATAACTATTATGTTGCTGTTCCATTGCCACGTACATTCACCTACACTTTTCTTAAACGATATATTTATATGAATTGAGCTTTTAGACTTCAATTTCAATCACAAATGAAGCACGTTTTTTGAGCGTGCTTGAGGAAAGAGGAGAGTAATACACAGATTTAGTTGTGACGACGATGGATTTGGGTGTCCCTTGTGACAACGAAATGATTTGTTCCTCTTGTTTTTTAAGAAATTCCTCTACAACAGAAGATGACCTCATTTTGTAATCAACAATTGCGACAATCTCTCGTGTAGAAACAACACAATCATCACCTAAATGAATATACAAGACTCACACCTCATTTATCAGTCAATTACTTTTCCACTGGCTACTCTGAAAATTTCCGCTTCTTTCAGGGTAGCGTGATCGATGCCTTCAACACTTGTTGTCGTGACGAAGGTCTGTACACGGCCCTGAATGGTATGGAGCAAATGAGACTGTCTATAATCATCAAGTTCAGATAAAACATCATCGAGTAGAAGAATTGGGTATTCACCGATTTCTTCATGGATCAGATCAATTTCTGCAAGCTTTAGTGAAAGAGCTGTTGTTCTTTGCTGCCCTTGAGAGCCATATGTCTGAACATCCCGACCATTCACAAAGAAAAGAAGGTCATCTCTGTGAGGTCCCCACAGTGTCACCCCTCGGTCTATTTCTCTGTCTCTTAGTTTCTGAAACGATTCTTCATAGCTATTCTTTATTTTCGACAAGTCTGACGCTTCTGATACCTCTATCGCTGTCTGGTATTGGAGCGTGAGTGTTTCTAGCTCTCTAGAAATTCCAAAATGCAGCGGCTGCGCCCATTTTTCAAGCTGTTTCGTAAAAGTAAGCCGTCTTTTGACAACTTTCGCTGCCGCATCAATCAACTGCTCTGTTAAAACCTCCAGCATCGCTTGATCCGTTTGCTTTCTTGTTTGCAATTGTTTCAAGTAATGATTTCGCTGAGAGAGGATTTTTTGATAGAGCGATAAATCATGCAAATAAACAGCAGAAACTTGTCCAATCTCCATGTCGAGGAATCTTCTGCGAATTTGCGGGCTGCCCTTCACAAGGCTCAGATCCTCTGGTGCAAACATGATGGTGTTTAAAGCACCAACATAATGACTAAGTTTCTGTTGTTCAATGTGATTGACCTTTCCCTTTTTTCCTTTTTTTGAGATCACGAGCTGCATTGGGAGTGGACCGTTTTTTTTGATGACTCTACCTTCTATTTTAGCATAGTCTTCGTCCCATCGGATAAGTTCTTTATCATTTGACGTACGATGAGACTTTGCCATCGACAATACATAGATCGCTTCCATCAAGTTCGTTTTACCTTGGGCGTTCTCACCGATCATGACATTGACCTTATTGTCGAATTGAAGTTCGGTGTGTTCATAGTTTCGGTATGAGGTTAACGCCAGACTTTGAATGTACATGTATTGTCACCCGTTTCTACTTCACAACTTGAAATGTGCCATAACCTTCAATCTCGACAACATCTCCTGGGTATAATTTACGTCCCCGTCTATTATCTGACTCTTGATTAATGAACACCTCATGTTCACTTAAAAACCATTTCGCCATTCCGCCAGATTGGATGACTTCGGCTAATTTCAAAAACTGCCCTAATGTAATCATTTCTGTTTCAATGGTTATAAGATTAGGCATTGTATCGACCTCTTTCAATATCACTAATATCTAATTGTACTAAAAAACAAGACAAGAAGGAAAGGGGGAAAGCGTACTGGGATGAAAGAAAGCATGGTAAACGAGAAGAAAAGCTGCTGTGCACTCACACAGCAGCCATTTTAGATGAACTTAATACGTTCTTACTGGAAGAATCAATTGCAAGATTGAATCATCATTCGGCGTGCGTAAAAGGAATGGTCTCATCGCACCAGTGAAGCTTACATGAATATCAGTTCCCTCTAATACTTTTAAAGCATCCAGCATATATTTCGGACTGAAGGAGATCTTTAGGTCCTCCCCTTTAATGTCATCCGCTTGAACCGTTTCAACCACTTTACCAATTTCAGGCGAGTTAGAAGAGATTTCAAGATTTTGCGCAGGATCAGCAGACAGTTTCACGACATTATTCCGTCCCTCTCTTGCCAAAAGTGACGCACGATCAATCGCTTGAAGGAATTCTTTCGTGTTCACCACGACATCCGTTTTACTTTCTTGCGGGATAAGGCGAGCTGTATCTGGATAATTACCGTCCAGCAATCTAGAGAAGAACAGCACGTTTTGTGCTTTAAAGAGAACTTGCGTTTCTGTAATCACGATGCTCACAAGATCTTGTCCATCATCAAGAATTTTGCTTAGCTCTGTTAAACTCTTCCCTGGAATGACCACATTGTACGAGCTTTCTTCGTTCATATCTAACTTCGCTTTTCTTAAAGCAAGACGATGGCTATCCGTTGCCGTGCATATTAATTCACCTTTTTCCACCTTCCAGTTTACACCTGTCAAGATAGGTCGTGTTTCTGAGGTGGACACTGCGAAAACGGTTTGACGAATTAAGTTTTTAAGCAGATCTGTTGGAATTTGAAAAGCATGGTGCTCTTCAATTTGTGGCAGATGCGGATATTCTTCAGCATCTAAGCCGTTTAGATTAAATTCTGCTGAACCAGAGCGGATGATGGTCAAATGGTTTTGTTCTACTTCAATTTCGACAGTAGACATTGGCAGTTTCTTAACGATTTCGCTAAAAAAGCGGGCCTGCAGCACAATGCTTCCCGGACGATCAATTGTAATCACTTCTAAATCCCCATCTCTTTTAGGAATAAAGGATTCAATTGAGATATCAGAGTCGCTTCCTGTTAGAGAAACCCCTTCATCAGATGCAACAATTTTAATCCCTGTCAAAATAGGAATCGTTGTTCTAGAGGATACGGCCTTTAATACATCTTGGACACCTTCAACAAGACGATCTTTTTGAATCGTGAATTTCATAGTGGTCCTCCTAAATTTTCTTAATGACATGTATATATATTTATTTAATAAAAATCGTAGAAGTACTAGTAGGGCTTGTGAATATGTGGATAAGTTGGCAAAAAGAAAGGAAAGACAGCCTATCCACATGTGGACAGACTGTGTATGACCATGCTGAAGTTATTCACATTTTCCCGTACTAATCATATCAGCTTGTTTATTTTAATTGTTCTTTGATCTCTTTGACATGCTGCTGAAGCTGTTCATCTTCAACGATTAATTTCGAGATTTTCTCGTGAGCATGAATGACTGTCGTATGATCACGTCCGCCAAATTCTTCTCCTATTTTAGGCAGAGAGGAATCGGTCATTTCTCTAGAGAGGTACATGGCAATTTGTCTTGGATAAGCAACTGATTTCGTCCGTTTCTTCGCTTTGAAATCTTCTAATCGAATATTAAATTGCTGCCCTACAATTCTTTGAATATCTTTAATCGTAATGATCCTTGGCTTCGATGAAGGAATGAT
This sequence comes from Bacillus sp. A015, assembly GCF_053851875.1. Classification (NCBI taxonomy): domain Bacteria; kingdom Bacillati; phylum Bacillota; class Bacilli; order Caryophanales; family Bacillaceae; genus Bacillus; species Bacillus sp. A015. Next base: position 83,543 of record NZ_JBSPZB010000014.1, on the reverse strand, counting down.
GTCCTTTAGGGCCTCAGCTGCCAGATCAGCATTGATGTCTTTATTAATTAGAGAAGAGTAAGCAACGACACGAATCAAAGCACCTTCCAGCTCACGAATGTTGCTGTCGATTTGATTGGCAATATAAAGCATGACTTCATTTGGTATGTCTAAGCCTTCTGCCTTTGCTTTTTTTCGCAAGATCGCAATACGCGTTTCTAGATCTGGCGGGGTAATGTCTGTAATGAGACCCCATTCGAATCGGGAGCGTAATCTGTCTTCAAGTGTCGGAATTTCTTTCGGCGGCCGGTCACTAGAAATGACGATTTGCTTACTTTCTTCGTGAAGTGTGTTGAATGTATGGAAAAACTCTTCTTGTGTTTGTTCTTTTCCTGCTAAAAATTGAATATCATCTATCAAAAGCACATCTACATTCCGATAGCGATTACGGAAGTCGACAGCCTTGTTGTCTCGGATTGAGTTGATAAATTCATTTGTAAATTTTTCAGATGATAGATAGACCACTTTGGCTGATGGATTATGGTCTATGACGTAATGACCAATCGCATGCATCAAGTGGGTCTTTCCTAAACCAACGCCTCCATAAATAAAGAGCGGGTTATAAGCTTTTGCTGGTGCTTCTGCGACTGCAAGTGAAGCGGCATGAGCAAAACGGTTGCCTGAACCAATAACAAAAGTATCAAAAGTATATTTTGGATTCAGCATATTTTGTGGAATTTCAACAGGCTCTTCTTTAGACATTTTTTTAATTGGAGACTTTGGCACGGCTTCCACTTCGTCCTGATTTTGAGGAATAATAAATTTGATGCTGAGCTCTTCACCTGTCAGTTCATAGATGGTATCTGCAATTAGGTGGAGATATCTTGACTCCAGCCAGTCTCTAGCAAATTCATTAGGTGCAGTAATTGTGAGTGTATCTCCTTGAAGAGAATGGGCTTTAGTCGACTTCATCCATGTTTCAAAACTGGGTTTGCTCAATTTTGTCTCTATTTTTTGAAGTGCTTTATTCCACAGATCCAAAATATTTTCCATAAGGCTTCTCCCCCCTCCTTTTCTTTTTAAAATGACCAGTATCAAACTGTTATAGAACACGAAAAAGAGCAAATGGTCATTACCATTCGTGCACATACTTTGTTGAAAACAATTAATATAGTAGAAAAACGTCTTTTCGACAAATTACACAAGTTGTGGATAAACAATTCAACAAGCTGTGTAATAACTTTCCACAGGTTATCCACAGATTGTGGATAATATAAATAGGTCAGATAAGTAATTAAGAGTTAAAACACAAATATAATATCAAAATAAACGAGATGGTGCAATGGGTGTCACAAACTTATCCACAAACTTTACATCCTGTTGAAAAATAATTATCCACACCGGTTATTTGTGTGAAAAAAATGTCGATAATGGATGTGGATAGTCTAAATATGCTGGGAAAATATCCACAACCTTGTTTTGGAGGTCTTTTAGGAGAAAAAAAAGAATAAAATGCTGGAAACTGAAAAAGAAGGTTTCTTCACTTGATAACTTGTGTTATGCTTATAAGGTTGATAATAAGAGTTTTATCATTGATATTGACAATCGATGGGTTACACAAATATAATGAGTTAGACTGTCTTAAACAGCTATTCCTCAGGGAGGTGTCATAAATGAAAAGAACGTTTCAACCAAATAACCGTAAGCGTAGTAAAGTTCATGGCTTCCGCAGCCGTATGAGTTCTAAAAACGGACGTCTAGTTTTAAAGCGACGCCGCAGTAAAGGTAGAAAAAAATTATCAGCTTAGGCCACTGAATAATGTCAGTGGTCTTTTTTACATAAAATCGTAAATGAACTGTCAGTTTTTATCGGAGTGGAAGAAAACATGAAGAAGCGAAACAGGCTAAAAAAAAATGAAGAGTTTCAAAAAGTGTTCAAAAAAGGTCAATCAATGGCTAATCGCCAATTCGTTATTTACCAGCTGGATCAACCAAATCAAGATGAACTGCGTTTAGGATTGTCTGTCAGTAAGAAGATTGGTAATGCAGTGATAAGAAATCGAATTAAACGTCTGATCCGTCAGGTGTTTTTAGAAGAAGGTCATAAGTTAAAGCAAGAAAAAGATTATATTGTCATTGCACGAAAACCAGCGAGTGAATTGACCTTTGAGGAAACAAAGAAATCTCTCCAGCATTTATTTAGAAAATCCGCTGTTTATCAACAACAACCGAAAAAGTCTTCGTAATAGAAACTTTCGTTGAATCAATTTTTAAAAGCGCTTCCTTCATCTAGTGAATTAAAATGAAACCACCACTTTGTAATGAAAAAATGTTACCATACTGATTAGGTGAGTCACTTTCGTAATCAATTCCAACTTAAATAAAGTTTGAAGTAATGGGAGGAATCTTGTTGAAAAGGCGATTATTACTAATATTTAGCTTGATTGGCGTGTTGGTTCTATTGGCAGGATGTACACAAATCAATGAACCAATTACATCAGATAGTGAGGGATTCTGGAATTCTTATATTGTTTACCCGCTATCTCAATTAATCACGTACATGGCAAATTTGACTGGTGAAAACTATGGTGTTGCGATCATTATTGTTACACTGTTAATTCGCTTGCTTATTTTACCATTAATGATTAAACAGTTAAGAAGTACAAAAGCAATGCAAGCTTTGCAGCCTGAATTGAAGAAGCTTCGTGAAAAATACAGCTCTAAAGATCAAAAAACACAGCAGCAGCTTCAGCAGGAAACAATGGCTCTTTTCCAAAAAAATGGTGTAAATCCATTAGCAGGGTGTTTCCCGATTTTAATTCAGATGCCAATCTTAATTGGTTTTTATCATGCGATTATGAGAACAGCTGAAATTAAAAAACATACATTCTTATGGTTTGACTTAGGCAGTCCAGATCCATTGTTTCTATTACCGATTATTGCGGGTGTAGCTACTTTCATTCAGCAGAAGCTGATGATGGCTGGAAATCCTTCGGACAACCCTCAAATGGCAATTATGCTTTGGGTCATGCCGATTATGATCGTTGTGTTTGCAATCAGTTTCCCAGCGGCACTTTCACTGTACTGGGTTGTAGGTAACATTTTCATGATCATTCAAACATTGGTGATTAGAACACCTCAAGTACAAGTTGATACAAAAGAAAAAGCTGGCGGGAATAAAAAATGAAGGAAATAACTGCTGTCGGTCGTACAATCGAAGAAGCAGTAGATTCCGGACTTAAACAAATTCAGCTACTACAAGAAGAAGTTGATATCACAATAGTAGATGAAGGAAATAAAGGGTTTTTAGGATTATTTGGTAAAAGACAAGCTGTTGTTAAGTTAATAGAAAAGAGAGATGCTTTCAAATTAGCTACACAGTATTTAGATAAAATTGTTAAATCAATTGATCCTAAAGCAAAAATTGTTTCCAAGAAGGAACCGAAAAAGATTTCTTTCCACATTGATGGAGATAAAACGGCATTAATGATAGGAAAAAGAGGACAAACTTTGTACTCTTTAGAAACATTGGTACAGTTAGTGTTTAATCGTTATTCCGATCAGTATCACCATATTACAATTGATATTGGAGATTATAGGAAGAAACGTCAAGAAGCACTTGAACAATACGCCATCAAGACGGCAAACCGTGTTTTAAAAACGAAGAGAAAAGTTCATTTAGAACCTATGCCTTCGAATGAACGAAAAGTCGTTCATGATACGATCGCCGCATTTTCTAAAGAACTTGCTACGGCATCGGAAGATACAGGCAGCAAACGTCATGTTGTGGTGCTGTATAAAAAATAGCAGAAAGGCTAAGATTCAGCAAAGCTGGATTTTAGTCTTTTTTTATTGAAAAATTCCCTTTTTATAGAAGATTCATCCTTTATTTCTAAAAATTTAGCGTGTTATTTGGATGAAAAACGCCATTTTTACAATGAAGTAAAGGGATCGGGGCGTTTAAATTTATTGGATTTAGGTGTAAGATGTGAAGATAAGTTGAGAACGTCGTTATTCACATGTGGATAAGTTAAGTGTTAAAATAGACAAGATGCAAAGTTGTGGATAATTAGATATGGGATGCTTTCGCTTCGCTTTCATTTGTGGTATCTTTAAATTTTGGATTAAGCGTTTTTGATATAAAGATGGACAACGTCCATTTAATCGATAAAAGACTGTCTATTAAGTAGAGAAAGAGGTGAATGAGCGGTGGATACAATTGCAGCAATTTCTACACCAATGGGTGAAGGGGCAATTGCGATTATTCGTTTAAGTGGGCCTGATGCGGTACAGATTGCTGATCGTATGTATAAGGGGCCTAAGGAGAAAAAACTTGTATCGATGGATTCCCATACCATTCATTATGGCCATATCGTGGATTCTAGTACTGAGCAAGTAATAGAAGAGGTCATGGTGTCGGTATTAAGAGCACCTAAAACATTTACGAGAGAAGACGTTATTGAGATCAACTGCCATGGCGGAATTGTGACGGTAAATAAAGTATTGCAGCTTGCTATAAGAGAAGGAGCAAGATTAGCGGAGCCAGGTGAGTTTACAAAACGTGCTTTCTTAAATGGAAGAATCGATCTGTCTCAAGCAGAAGCCGTAATGGACTTGATTCGTGCAAAGACAGACCGTGCGATGAATGTAGCGATCACTCAAATGGAGGGACGTCTCTCCGGTTTGATTAAACGACTTCGCGGTGAGATATTGGAGACACTCGCCCATGTTGAAGTAAATATAGACTACCCAGAGTATGACGATGTCGAAGAAATGACACATCGAGTCTTAGTTGAAAAAGCGACATCTGTGAAAAAGGAAATTGAATCGCTGCTGACGACTTCGCAGCAGGGGAAAATTCTTCGTGAGGGCTTATCCACTGTGATTATCGGAAGGCCGAATGTTGGGAAGTCTTCCTTGCTGAATAGTCTTGTACAGGAAACAAAGGCGATTGTGACGGATATTCCTGGAACAACGAGAGATGTCATTGAGGAGTATGTGAATGTAAGAGGGGTACCTCTTCGTCTAGTAGATACTGCGGGTATACGTGAGACTGAGGACATTGTTGAGCGTATAGGGGTTGAGCGATCTAGACAGGTCTTAAAAGAAGCCGACCTGATTTTACTTGTGCTCAATTATAGTGAGGAATTATCAGAAGAGGATATTAAGCTTTTTGAGGCTGTCTCAGGTATGGATATCATCGTGATTGTGAATAAGACAGATCTTGAGCCTAAGCTTGATATAGAAAAGGTCAAGCAGCTAGCGAAAGATCGTCCGGTGGTCACAACATCATTATTACAAGAAAAGGGGATTGATGAGCTTGAAATGGCGATTCAATCACTGTTCTTCACAGGTTCAATTGAAAGTGGAGATTTAACGTATGTAAGTAACACAAGGCATATTGCGCTCCTTCAGGCAGCCAAACAATCAATTGAAGATGCTCTTGAAGGAATTGAAATGGACGTACCGATTGATATTATTCAAATAGATTTAACACGCTGCTGGGAGCAGTTAGGTGAAATTATTGGGGATGCTGTTCATGAAAGCTTAATTGATCAGTTGTTCTCTCAATTTTGTTTAGGAAAGTAAAGGGAGGAACATAAGAAATGGGTTATGAAGCTGGCCAATATGACGTCATCGTTGTCGGTGCCGGTCATGCCGGTGTTGAGGCTGCTCTTGCTTCTGCAAGACAGGGCGCCAAAACACTTGTATTGACCATCAACCTCGATATGGTTGCTTTTATGCCATGTAATCCGTCCGTAGGTGGTCCCGCAAAAGGGATTGTCGTCAGAGAAATTGATGCACTAGGCGGAGAAATGGCACGAAATATAGATAAGACGCATATTCAAATGCGCATGCTGAATACTGGGAAAGGACCTGCTGTCCGTGCGTTAAGAGCGCAAGCAGATAAGTTCCAATATCAGCACGAAATGAAAAAAACAATGGAAAATGAACCAAACCTGACAATGCTCCAAGGTATGGTGGATCATTTAATTGTAGAAGATGATGAATGTAAAGGTGTCGTTACACAAACAGGGGCGAATTATCGTGCGAAATCTGTTGTCTTAACGACTGGTACTTTCTTAAAAGGCCGCATTATTTTAGGGGATCTTTCCTATTCAAGCGGCCCTAATAACCAGCAGCCTTCAATTAAATTATCAGATCATCTAGCAGAATTAGGATTCGATTTGGTTCGTTTTAAAACAGGAACACCCCCTCGAGTGAACAGCCACTCGATTGATTATAGTAAGACAGAAATTCAACCAGGTGACGATGTACCACGGGCATTCTCCTATGAAACGGTTGAATATATTACAGACCAATTACCATGCTGGTTAACATACACGAGTTTAGAGACACATCAAATTATTGACGAGAATCTTCACCGTTCTCCAATGTATTCAGGTATGATTAAAGGAACTGGTCCTAGATACTGCCCTTCCATTGAAGATAAGGTGGTTCGATTTAATGACAAACCGAGACATCAAATTTTCTTAGAGCCAGAAGGTCGTAATACGCAGGAAGTTTATGTGCAAGGTTTGTCTACAAGTCTTCCTGAAGATGTACAGCAGCGTATGCTTTCAACCATCCCAGGACTTGAAAATGTACAAATGATGCGAGCGGGTTATGCCATCGAGTATGATGCAATTGTGCCTACACAGCTGTGGCCGACACTTGAGACGAAGAAAATTTCCGGATTATATACAGCCGGCCAAATTAATGGAACATCGGGTTATGAGGAAGCAGCAGGTCAAGGAATTATGGCAGGTATTAATGCAGGAAGAAAAGCTTTAGGGAAAGAAGAAGTCATTTTAAGCCGATCTGATGCATATATCGGTGTTCTCATCGATGACCTTGTCACAAAGGGAACAAATGAACCTTATCGTCTCTTGACATCCCGTGCAGAGTATCGTCTACTTTTACGTCATGACAATGCTGATTTAAGATTAACTGAACTGGGATATAACCTGGGATTAATTTCTGAAGAGAGATTCCAAGCGTTCCAGCTGAAAAAAGAAGCCATTGAAGCGGAGAAAAAACGATTATACTCTGTCATCATTAAACCTACAGCGGAGACACAAGAATTTATTCGTTCACTTGGTGGAAGTGAGCTGAAGGACGGCATTCGTGCAAGTGATTTGATGAAGCGTCCAGAAATGAACTATGAATCTGTTGTGCAATTAGCTCCTGCTGAAACACCGCTTCCTTCTGATGTGTGTGAGCAGGTAGAGATTCAAATTAAATACGAAGGTTATATTGAAAAGTCGCTCCAACAAGTTGAAAAGCTGAAAAAGATGGAGAACAAAAAGATTCCGGATCGAATCGATTATGATGCCATCAAAGGGATTGCAACTGAAGCGAAGCAAAAGCTGAAAGAAGTCCGACCGCTTTCTGTTGCACAGGCTTCTCGTATTTCTGGCGTTAACCCTGCTGATATTTCTATCCTTTTAGTGTATTTGGAGCAGGGACGTATTGCGAAGATAGCAGAGTAGAAAGGATGTCGGCATGAACATTGATCAATTTAAAGCAGCACTTGAGGAGAAAGGGATCACTCTTTCTCCTGTGCAGCTTGAACAATTTGAAACTTACTTCCGCATGCTTGTAGAATGGAACGAGAAGATGAATTTAACGTCCATTACAGAAAAGGAAGAAGTCTATTTAAAGCATTTTTATGATTCGATATCAGCAGCATTTTTTATTGATTTTCACAATGTGACAACGATTTGTGATATTGGAGCTGGTGCTGGTTTTCCAAGCATTCCTCTTAAAATTTGTTTCCCTCATCTACATGTGACCATTGTTGATTCTCTCCAGAAACGAATTACGTTTCTCAATGAGTTAGCAAAAGGGTTAAATTTACAAGATACTACTTTTTATCATGATCGTGCGGAGACGTTTGGCCAACGTAAGGAAAAGCGAGAAAGCTATGATCTTGTCACTGCTAGAGCAGTTGCGCGTCTATCTGTTTTGAGCGAATTATGCCTGCCTCTTGTGAAAAAGGAAGGATTGTTTGTTGCATTAAAAGCATCTGCCGCTGATGAAGAGATGCAAGCAGGGAAAAAAGCCGTCACAGTCCTCGGAGGAGAGGTTGTTGAAAAGCATTCCTTTGTTCTTCCTTTAGAAGAAAGCGAACGGAACATCATTGTCATTGAAAAGAAAAAACAAACACCAAAAAAATATCCTAGAAAACCAGGAACACCTAATAAATCACCAATAGAAGGTTGATCATGTAAAAGGTCGGTTTTTCTTCAATATTTATGATTTTACAGAAGGAAAAAACATGAGAAAATAGAATTATAAAAAGGTAGTTTTTAAAGGTGGTGTAGGTTCATGAAGCATTCACTCTCACGCTTCTTCGGGCTTGGTGACAAAGAACATCCTGAGCGTGAAACCGAAATAGAGGTAGAGATTGCTGAGCATGATACATTAAAGGAAGAGATACAGGAGCTCCCGGTCGACACAATTATGCCTAACCGTTTTCAGCCACGCACCATTTTTTCAGAAGAAAAGATACAAGAGCTGGCCACGACTATTCATACCCATGGCATTATCCAACCTATTGTTGTCAGACCAACAGAAGAAGAAGGAAAATATGAACTGATCGCCGGCGAAAGACGTTGGAGAGCGGTACAAACTCTTCAATGGGAGAAGATCCCCGCTATTATAAAAGATTTTACTGATACGGAAACGGCATCTGTGGCATTGATTGAAAATTTGCAAAGGGAAGAGCTGTCTGCTATTGAAGAGGCTCATGCTTATGCACGCCTTTTAGAGCTCCATGATTTAACGCAAGAGGCGCTTGCTCAGCGTTTAGGCAAGGGACAATCAACTGTTGCCAACAAATTAAGACTTTTAAAGTTGCCTGAAGAGGTACAACAGGCCATTTTGGAGAAAAAAATCTCTGAGAGGCATGCACGTTCACTTGTACCCCTAAAGCTTCCAGAATTACAAATCGCGCTATTGCAGGAAATCATCGAAAAGCAGCTGAATGTGAAACAGACTGAAGAGCGTGTAGTGAAGATGCTTGAACAAAAAACAGATCGCAAACCGAAGCCAAAACGTAAGGCATTTAGTCGAGATACACGAATTGCGATGAATACCATTCGCCAGTCTCTCCACATGGTAGAAGACAGCGGACTTAAAATAAATACCGAGGAAGAAGAATTTGAGGAATACATCCAATTAACGATTCGAATTCCTAAATAGAAAAAAGCTGATGAGATCGGGACTGACCCCCGTTTTTGAGACAGGGATCAAAACACCTTTATGAAACAGCCAGTTGTCGAAACTCTTTCGGTGACTGGTTGTTTCATTTCAATTGAATTCGGATATTGTTATAATAATAAATATACTCCCTGACTGTTTTTTCTACAATGGCTGTTGTAGTGTTTGTCAGGTGGTGGAGATAGAATCCTTCTGATTTTAAACTGGAGTGAAAGGATTCGATGGGGGCATTATCAGCGGGCATTCCCTTACGGGACATGCTCATGATAATGCCTTTTTCCTTTATCTCCTTTTGATAAGCATATGAAGTGTAGACCGATCCTTGATCACTATGAAGTACGCAGCCTTTAGGCAATGTCTGTAACTGATTCAACGTATCTAGCACAAGAGAAATATCCTGTTTATCACCAATCGTATAAGCTACAATCTCACTTGTATATAAATCTTTTATGCTAGATAGATAAAGCATTTTTTGGCCAAAGGGCAGATACGTTATATCTGTCACCAGTTTTTTAAGTGGCTTTGTCGCAGAAAAATCTCGTTTCAAGTGATTTTCTGCAATGTCATAAGGTTGACCGGTTTGTTTACGCTTTTTCACTTTCACACGACACTGCAAACCGTAGGTTTGCATAATACGTTGTACCGTCTTATGGTTCATTTTCATTTCTTTTCGCAGTAGAGCCGTTATTTTTCGATAACCATACGTATATTGGTGTGCCTCACAAAGCGATGAAATGAGGTCGATTAACCCCTGCCGCTTCGGCTGATGACCTTGTTTTTTCCAACGATAAAATGTTGATTTTGCAAGCTCAAACATCTGACAGAATGCACTTATACTCACTTTGTCTTTTACCGTATCATAAATCGACACGAACGCTTCTTTTTTCACTTCCTTTCCCATTCTGTGTACTTTTTTAATATGTCAATTTGTTGTTTTAAGTAGCGAATTTCCGTTTTCAATTTCTCATTCTCATCTTGATATTCAGGCCCTTTCCCGTACGAATACTGTTTGCCTACTGGCTGTCTTAAACGATGAATGTCTCCTGATTTATACCGTTGCATCCATGTTTTAGGTTGAGTCACATTCTGAATATTTAATTCCTCCAACACTTTTTTAACTGGTACTCCCGCCAATCGCATTTCAATTGCTTTCATCTTCACTTCAATTGGATAACTAACTCTTGAGCCCATAGAAAAACACCTCCAAATTATTTTCAGGTATTCTATACCCGATTTTCAACTTAAAGGTGTTTTTTATTTGTCTCACTTTATGGGGTCAGTCCCCTTTCATCAAAGTGCATAATATTTACTTATTATTGATTAATTGGTAAAATATGATTTTCATAGTAGAAAGGAGGTGACATCTATTCAATGAATATGAAAAAAACTATTTTTGCTATTATCTGTTATTTACTATTTTCTATTTCTCTTTTTTCAAATGAAACGACTATATTTGCTGTGAATACGCCACCGAGTCAAGAGGTTCATGCTGGAGAAGAAACGGTTACGAAGAAAGAACTGAACGTCCTGAAGAAACAAGGCGTGGTTTCTAAAGAGGTAACTGTTCAACAATTAAATCAAGAGCATGAGTCTCAGGACGAGACGATCGACTTGATCACAGCTGATGATGATTTGAAGAACTATGGCTTACGGCAAAACAAGCAGGATGAGATGGAGACTGATGAAAAGCCGCATACCATTCGCCACCTTTTAGGAAAGCCTTATCCTGGAACCGATATTATGCCTAAAAAAGGGGATATATTGGTGACAAGCACTGGTGCTTTGAATGGCTTAATTGGTCATGCTGGTATCGTCATTAACGAGAAAAGCTATGCCTCCATTCCAGGGTTTCGACAGCACCCTCATATTGATTCCATTCATAGCTGGTTTCGCTATAGTGCCAACACAAAGGTGATTCGGATCAATCACGAAGAAAAGGCGGATCTTGCAGGGGAATGGGCACACGATTACGTGAAAGACCATCCGAAGGCTCGATACTCCATCACAATGTCGATCCAATCATTGGACCCCACATACTGTTCAAAGATTGTGTGGCAGGCCTACGCCAAAACGGGTGACGCTGTCGGACATGCGACATTTACCATTAAGGCACCCTATGGATTCTTGAAAAAGAAAAGCTATAAAACAGTGACCCCTAAGGTCATTGTGAGCGAAGGCCGTAAAATTGGCGGATTAAACTTTTGATATGTGCCCTCACTTTTGATTAAAGTGAGGGTTTTTTATTTCTAAGTATATCGATTTTTATCAGAAAGATATACTAATATACTTTTTATGTGTGTTTTCATTCATCTAATCATGTACGAAAATAGACATTCGTCAACGAATTAATAATGGAGAAACAAAAAAAGCAAACGTTTCATACTTTTTTTGATAGAATAGAAAGTATGAATGAATGAGAAACTTGTTAAGTTGAAAGTGGGTGACATCGTGGGAAAAATCATAGCGATTACCAACCAGAAGGGCGGCGTCGGGAAGACGACAACTTCTGTGAATTTGGGTGCGTGTTTAGCATACATAGGAAAAAGAGTGTTGTTAGTTGATATTGATCCGCAGGGCAATGCCACGAGTGGTATTGGGATTGAGAAGGCCGACGTAGAGAAGTGTGTGTACGATATTTTAGTTGACGATGCAGATGTACTTGATGTGATTAAGACGACAGAGGTCGAAAATCTTGATGTCATTCCTGCGACGATACAGCTTGCAGGGGCGGAAATTGAGCTTGTGCCTACGATCTCACGTGAAGTGAGGCTGAAGAGAGCACTTGAATCTGTGAAGCAAAATTACGATTACATGATTATTGACTGTCCGCCATCACTTGGATTACTGACGATTAATGCGTTAACTGCATCCGATTCCGTTTTAATACCGGTTCAGTGCGAATATTATGCGCTTGAAGGATTGAGTCAATTGTTAAACACAGTTCGTCTCGTGCAGAAACATTTAAATACCGATCTTGCCATTGAAGGTGTCTTGCTGACAATGCTTGATGCGCGAACAAATCTTGGAATTCAGGTCATCGAAGAAGTGAAGAAATACTTTAGAGATAAAGTCTATCAGACCGTGATTCCGAGAAATGTGAGACTCAGCGAAGCGCCTAGTCATGGAAAGCCTATTATCTTGTATGATCCACGTTCAAGAGGTGCAGATGTCTATTTAGACTTAGCAAAGGAAGTGGATGCGAATGGCTAAAGGTCTTGGAAAGGGTATTAATGCACTATTTAACAACGTAGATTCAAATGAAGAAACTGTCGAAGAGATCAAAATGAAGGATCTGCGTCCGAACCCGTATCAGCCAAGAAAAACGTTCGACGATGATGCATTATCCGATCTCAAAGAGTCGATTCAGCAGCACGGTGTTTTACAGCCGATCATTGTCCGAAAATCGATTAAAGGATATGACATTGTAGCAGGTGAGCGCCGATTCCGAGCAGCACAACAAGCTGGTCTGACAACGATTCCTGCGATCGTCAGAGAATTTTCAGAAACGCTGATGAGAGAGATTGCCCTTTTAGAAAACTTACAGCGCGAGGATTTATCACCATTAGAGGAAGCGGAAGCCTATGCTTCCTTGCTAGATCACTTAAGTGTGACTCAAGAGGAATTAGCGAAGCGATTAGGTAAGAGCAGACCACATATTGCGAACCATCTCCGTCTTTTGACATTACCGGATGAAGTACAAAAGCTGATTGCAGATGGAACGTTATCTATGGGACATGGGCGAACATTGCTTAGCTTGAAAAATAAGAAGAAGCTGGCGCCATTGGTAAAGAAAATCGTGGATGAAGGGTTAAATGTACGTCAGGTTGAGAAACTTGTTCAGCAATTAAACGAAAATGTTCCACGTGAAACAAAGAAAAAAGAAGCACCAAAGGATCGAGTGTTGAAAGAAAGAGAGTCTTTCTTACAACATTACTTTGGTACTCCAGTTACGATCAAGAAACAGAAGAAAAAAGGGAAAATTGAGATTGAATTTCTCTCAAACGAAGATTTAGAAAGAATTCTTGAATTGCTTTCTGCGAGAGAATCCTCAGAGTGACCATCTTGATACGAGAGATGGTCTTTTTTATATTCTCCCAGTGATATTTTGAATAGGGGTGAAGAGAGACCGGCTTTTTTCTCTCGTCCAATCCATTTGATCAATGTGAGATAGACTTTCAGAAAGTGTATTGGCCATAGACATGACAAGGTGAAGACGTGTATTTTGGAGAACGAAGTATTCCATAAAACCGCTCACGTTGACGATCCCATTGATATGAATATCTCCTACCTCTGGCAGCTCCTTTTGCACACCTGCCCCAGGCTTTAACGGCCCATCTCCAATCTGAAAGGAACCTACACTTTTCACTCTTCCTAAACAGGCATCAACAGCTACAATAAACGGATGTTTATGAGCTTGTTCAATTTCAGCGAGCTTTTCTTTTAAATTGACCGCATGCACTGGGTCAGAGAGCGTTCCGTATACATGAAGCTTTTTCAATTCCAGACCTGAAAGCTTTGTGCCAACAAGTGGACCTAGAGAGTCGCCAGTTGAGCGGTCTGTTCCAATACAAACGATGGCAATAGGTCTTTTTCCTGCTTTCTGAAGATGCGAGAATAAAATACTTTTAAGCTGTTGAATGGCATTTGTATCCGTATGGGACACGTATTCTTTTACCCTATTTCTTAAAAAAAGACCGTTCTTGCTATTCATAGGTCTCACTTCCTTGTCATAGTAGTTAGTAACAGTATACGGAAACAAGCTTAATTCTATACCTATGAGGTGATGATTGTGTGGAAGGCTGGTTCAAGGTGGACGCTTTTAATTTTAGGAAGCTTAATAGGAGCGGGATATGCTTCCGGCCAAGAAATTTGGCAGTTTTTTGGCATTGATAGTGGACTAGCCATTCTCCTGTTTACATTGATGTTTATGCTGTCTACCTATGTGGTGTTAAAAATCAGTTATGAGGTGCGTGCCGATCACTTTGTGCCAGTGTTAGAGCGGCTTGTAGGACCATGGCTGGCTAAGGTGTATGACATTTTAATCGTTCTTTATTTATTCACGACAACGACGGTCATGATTGCCGGTGGCGGGGTTACACTTGAGATGTATCATGTACCATTTTGGGTTGGCATCGGTGCGTTTTGTTTTTTTTCATTTATGATTTTTTTCTGGGATGTGAAAGGGCTCTTATCAGTGAATGCTTTCATTATACCAATTTTGGTGGCGGGGCTCATCTATGCGTTTGTTTTTTATTATATGAATCATGATCATATGTGGAGGATTGATTTTGGCCAGCAGTACAATTGGCCAGCCAGTATTGTCTTTGCCTCTTTGAATATATTATCTGTTGTTGCAGTGCTGTCTTCGGTTGGGAAAGAAATGAAGGGGCTCGGAGAAGCCAAGGTGGCGAGCATATTAAGTGGTCTGATTTTTGGTGTGATCTCTTATGTGTATAACGAAATACTGGTTGATATTTCTGGAAGTCTTTCAGCAGAGGGAATTCCTTTGTTTACAGTATTAGAGGGGGCGCCGACGTCATTGTTTGTGTTTATGACAGTCGTCCTTTGTCTAGCGATTTATACGACGACAGCCGCAGGTTTATTTGGTTTATCCAGCCGGATGCTCTCTGTTGTAAAAATGCCTCGCTGGTTGATTGTGTTTGTCATGCTTCTTTTGATGGCGCCTTTAACATCTCTTGGATTTGCCGATTTGATTGCTTTCTTGTATCCGATTTATAGTTTGTTGAACCTTTATTTACTCGTCTGTTTAATGCTATATCCGATTTTAAGTAAAAAGATATTTTTCCGGTCTAAAAATTATATTGATAAAACAAAATAAGCACCTCTCTTCGCAAGAGAAGTGCTTATTTTATCCGAATTGAATCGATGGCGTCTTTGATATCGTCATATACAGGCATTTGCTGGAGACGCTGAATGCGTTCCTCTAATTCAGTGATGGCTTGTCCTTTTAAATGCTGGGATAAATGCTGTTTGACAATGGTTGTCTGGTTCAACATGTCTTCTGTTTTGGACAGCTGATACTCCAAGTGCACGCGAGTGTTTGCTAATTCGTCATGAAGCCGCATTTTCAGCAGTCGCTTTAAATCCTTTCGCTGTCCTTCTCTGCGTATAGCCTGAATGGCGGCGATTTCTTCAGGAGATTGCGATTGTGTTTGGGGTGCAGATTGATTTTCGAATACAGACATGGAGCGGCGAGCGCTCACATTTTGCAAGAAACGCTGGGCGTCACTAGGAGGTTTATTTTGATTGACCATTTGGCGACTCCTTTCTTAATGAATACCCATTTGCAACGCAAGACGTCTATCTGCCTTGGCATAGTCATCACCCATTGTGTAGAGATGTCTTGAAAGGGTGGAAAGTTCTTGTTCATAATCTCTAAGGGTGTACAAGGCATTCAGTTGTTTTTCATGTGAATAAAAGGATGAATGCTGCTGCTCCATCCTTACTTCCTCTAACAGTGCTTCTACATCTGTATGACTTAATAAATCATAGTGGCCAAAACCGACAAGTCCTTTGAGCTCTTGTTTTACATGGTGGACGGCTTCTTTTACACTTTCATCGATTCCATCGATTTTCTCAAATACAGTTTGCACCTCATGCTCAATAATGCTTTGTAGATCATAAGATGAATTTTTTAGTAAATGGGATTTTATGATAATTTCAAGACCGCTTTGTGCATATGCACGGCCTGAATGAATTTCTTGCAAAAGCATCGCTGTAAAACTTGTATTGTGATCAAGCTGTTCATCTAAAATACGAGCGGTTCCATTCGGGTGGAATAAATAACCATTTGGCTTGGAATCTCCTGAAACGAGAGCTAAAAATGCATTTGTATCAAATGATTCGTTCCATTCTATATTCATAGAAGCAAAGGCTGATTTTAAAAAGGTGTCAATTTCTCTTTGTTTATATTGAATGGATTCTTGGACTGAGCCTTGCTCCCGAGGCGGTACGGTGTATTTGACTTGTCCAACCCCATGATCGTGACGATTGAGTAAACCTACGTAATGAGTAGGCTGAATATATTCAGTGAGAACATGAGTATATTTACCTTGCAGCGCCTTTTGCTGAATCGAAGGCGGCAGGCTACTCCATATATTTGGACTATCAAAGGTGACGGCTTTTTTGACAGCTGGCTGTTCTGTTGCAATATAAGCACAAACAGCACCGGCAAGGGCTTGTCCAGTGAGATGGATGGCTACATTAGGGTGCTTCTGACTGATTTGTTCTATGTATTCCTTCCCTCTAAAAAAGACATGTTCTTGATTCCCAGCTAGGGACTTTCTTTCAATAGGGTAGGCATAATCCGTTTTGAGCAATGATTGTGCCGCCGTTTGCACATCTTGTGATGATGTGACTGTCATTTGATTTGGCAGCGGACAGTGAAAAGCAACGATGAATTCGTCTGAATGTTCCTGCTGCATCATTAAACCATATAATTTATGATCGATCTTTAGAAAATCGTGGACAGTGAGCGTTTGCTGACCTATTTCTATCGTATGGTGCTGCTGGTAATTGTCTATGTCTCCAGCATGATCGGATATGATTTTATATTCTTTATCAGTTAATCTATCCTTTCGATTGACCATCGTACCTGCTCCCTCACATAACATTTATGCAGATATCATAAATCAAAAAATATGGAAAAACCACAGCGTTCTACCAATAAAAACCTTTTGACCTACAGTGTTTGTGACAATATTGAAAAAAAGCGGAGTTTAAGTAACTATTGGTCACAAATAAAATGATCTAAAAGAAGGGTTTTTTCTATAAGTAAAGAACTGGATTGACGAATGAAGAGGCTCTTTATTTTATGCATTGCCCTTCATCGTCGTTTTTTTGTACAATAGATTCAATGAAGTGAGCAAGAGAGGTGAAGGCTGATGGCAGACAAAGCGTTTGGGTTACATGACGTAGTTGAAATGAAAAAACCCCATCCATGTGGTGCCAATCGGTGGAAGGTGATTCGTTTGGGCATGGATATTCGCATTAAATGCGAAGGCTGCGGGCACAGCGTGATGATTCCAAGAAGAGATTTTGAACGAAAAATGAAGAAAATTCTTGTCAAGCATGAGGAGCCAACTGCTTAGTAGGCCTCATGTTTTTTTTGATTAAATTTGTATATTGTACAGGAGAAACAGATACAATTTCTCCTTTTGCAGCTCTGATTTACTCTTTTTGTTGCTGTTTCTTCTATTGAAAATGCATGATGGTTAGCTTGTCTTTTCATGTAAACCTACTTATAATTGCTCTAGGTTCATATTACGCAGTATAACGAGCACGTTTGATATAGAGGAGATGAAAGAATGGCTTTAACAGCTGGTATTGTTGGCTTACCTAACGTCGGGAAGTCAACGCTATTTAATGCAATTACACAGGCTGGAGCGGAGTCTGCTAACTATCCGTTCTGTACCATTGATCCAAACGTCGGAATTGTAGAAGTTCCAGACGAGCGTTTACAAAAGCTAACAGAATTGGTGCAGCCGAAGAAGACAGTTCCAACTGCTTTTGAATTCACTGATATTGCTGGTATTGTCAAAGGTGCATCTAAAGGTGAAGGTTTAGGGAATAAATTCCTTTCGCATATTCGCCAAGTAGATGCGATCTGTCACGTGGTGAGAGCCTTTGCAGATGATAACATTACACACGTATCAGGTAAGGTTGACCCTGTATCAGATATCGAAACCATTAATCTAGAATTGATTTTGGCTGATTTAGAAACGGTTGAAAAGCGTTTGACTCGTGTGAGTAAGCTCGCGAAACAAAAGGACAAGGAAGCTGTAGCTGAATTTGATATTTTGTCGAAGCTAAAGGACGCATTTGAAGATGGGAAATCGGCAAGATCTGTAGAATTTACAGATGAGCAGCAAAAGCTTGTGAAACAGCTTCATTTACTCACGTCTAAACCCGTTCTTTATGTAGCGAATGTGAGTGAGGACGAAGTAGCGGATCAGGACGGTAACGAATATGTGCAGCAAATTCGCGAGTTTGCATCTGGCGAAAACGCTGAAGTGATCATCGTTTGTGCTAAGATCGAGTCTGAAATTGCAGAGCTTGAAGGAGAAGAGAAGCAGATGTTCCTTGAAGAGCTTGGCATCAAAGAATCAGGACTAGATCAGCTGATCAAAGCGTCTTATTCACTTCTTGGCTTAGCTACGTATTTTACAGCAGGTGAGCAAGAGGTACGCGCTTGGACATTTAAAAAAGGAATGAAGGCGCCAGAATGTGCCGGCATCATTCATACTGACTTCGAGCGTGGATTTATTCGTGCTGAAACGGTGGCTTATAAGGATTTACTGGCTGGCGGAAGCATGTCTGCTGCGAAAGAGGCAGGGAAAGTTCGTTTAGAAGGTAAAGAATACGAAGTGAAAGATGGAGACGTCATTCATTTCCGTTTTAATGTATAAGTTCTTGTCATAGGCCAAGTGATTTGTTATAATATACAATTGTGAGTAATATAATTTATTGCTCCTTGCCCGTTTAGGGCCGCTTAGACCAAAAGGAGGTGCAATCAGATGAGAAAGTACGAAGTTATGTACATCATCCGCCCAACAGTTGACGATGAGGCTAAAAAAGCAGTTATCGAGCGTTTCAATAACGTGTTAACTTCTAACGGTGCGGAGATCACTGGAACAAAGGATTGGGGTAAACGTCGTCTTGCATACGAAATCAACGATTTCCGTGACGGTTTCTACCAAATCGTAAACGTTCAATCTGACGCTGCAGCAGTTCAAGAATTTGACCGCTTAGCTAAGATCAGTGACGATATCATTCGCCACATTGTTGTTAAAGAAGAAGTATAAATCATTGAAATATATATTTAAAGGTGGTCTTTCAATATGCTAAACCGTGTTGTATTGGTCGGAAGACTAACAAAAGACCCTGAGCTTCGCTACACGCCTAATGGTGCGGCTGTAGCCACGTTTACTCTAGCTGTGAATCGTACGTTTACGAATCAATCTGGAGAGCGTGAAGCCGATTTCATTAACTGTGTTACTTGGAGAAGACAAGCCGAGAACGTGGCTAATTTCTTGAAAAAAGGAAGTCTTGCCGGTGTAGACGGTCGTTTGCAGACAAGAAACTATGAAAATCAGCAAGGACAGCGTGTCTTCGTGACAGAGGTTCAAGCTGAAAGTGTTCAATTTCTTGAGCCTAAGAGCGGCGGTGCTGGTTCAGGTGGATACAGCGGCGGTGGCAATAGCGGAGGCCAGTATTATGGCGGTAGCCAAAACGATCAGAATCCATTCGGAAATGAACCAAATCAAAATCCATATGGCAATCAAAACAACCAAAATCGTAATCAGGGAAATAGCTTCAATGATGACCCATTTGCGAACGATGGTAAACCGATTGACATCTCCGATGATGATTTGCCATTCTAATTGATCTGGAAAAATGACTAAAGGAAAGGTGTGAAAACAAATGGCAGGTGGACGCAGAGGCGGTCGTGCGAAACGTCGTAAGGTGTGTTTCTTTACTTCTAACGGTATCACGCACATCGACTACAAAGATGTTGATCTTCTTAGAAAGTTTGTTTCTGAGCGTGGTAAAATTTTACCTCGTCGTGTAACAGGAACTAGCGCTAAGTATCAACGTAAATTGACTTTAGCGATCAAAAAATCACGTCAAATGGCATTACTTCCATACGTTACTGGTGAGTAAGTCGTTGACTTAAAAGCGAAGAGCCTTGAGCTCTTCGCTTTTTTTATTTGTCTAACTGAAGAATCACATCTTTTTTTGCAAGAGCCGTTTTTGGCGGTCATACTAGGGGAAGTATGTAAAAGAGAGCCAAGGTGACAGTTTGTTTCTATACAAATACTAGGTGGATCTGTCATATTGGTAGTCTAGAAAATAATTGGAGTCAGGGCGTGGGAAGATGATTGAATTTAAGAGGGTATCGATGCAATTTTCTGATGAGCGCTATGCCGTTCAATCTGTTGATTTAGAGATTCAGAAAGGTGAGTTTTTTGTACTGATTGGCCCTAGTGGAAGCGGGAAAACGACAACCTTGAAAATGATCAACCGTCTCATCTCTTCTACAGAAGGTGAGATTTACATAAAAGGTCAAAAAATAAGTGATTATGATATTTATGAGCTGCGCTGGGACATTGGCTATGTTCTTCAACAAATTGCGCTTTTTCCTCATATGACCATAGAAGAAAATATTGCTGTGGTACCGGAGCTGAGACATTGGAGCCGGAATGAGACGAATAAGCGTGTTGATGAACTGATGTTAATGGTAGGGCTTGACCCAGCTATGTATCGACACCGAAAGCCGGCAGAGCTTTCTGGGGGACAGCAGCAGCGGGTCGGTGTTGCACGTGCACTTGCAGCTGATCCTGAGATCGTCTTAATGGATGAACCTTTTAGTGCGTTAGATCCACTAACGAGAGAGAAATTGCAGGCTGATCTGCTTGATTTACAGCGCCGTATTCAAAAGACCATCGTCTTTGTGACGCATGATATGCAAGAAGCCATGAAGCTTGGTGATCGGATATGTGTCATGAATGAAGGAAAAGTGGTGCAGATTGGACGTCCAGAGGAATTGGTTCAACATCCAGTCAATTCATTTGTTCGGGAGTTTGTCTCAGGGGCTGCTCGCCATGTGGGACATCAGGCATTTGAGCTAGAAGCTCTGGCTCAACCATTGGCTCACGAAGCTCTTTTAGGCTATAATGCGGTCTCAGCAAATGCCACGCTGGATGAGGTCTTGTCTCGATTGACAAAGCATGAGGAATTGGCTGTTGAGAAGGATGGGGAGCGGATTGGACTGGTCAATCGGCAAGCAGTGATTCAGTTTTTAGCTGATTCTCCTAGAGATAGGGGCGAGTCACATGAATGAATGGACCAGTGTGTTATGGGCACGGAAAGAACAATTGGGTCACGCCTTACTTGAGCATATTCAAATTTCTTTTATTGCTTTATTTTTGGCAATTTTGATTGCGATTCCATTGGGCATCTATTTAACGAGGGTTCCAAAGTTAGCAGAGTGGGTGATTGGGGTGACGGCTGTCTTGCAAACGATTCCGTCTCTGGCTTTGCTGGGCTTGCTGATTCCTCTAGTTGGAATCGGGCAGGTGCCCGCCATTATTGCTCTTGTGGTCTATGCTTTACTTCCTATTTTAAGAAATACATATACAGGCATTCATGAGGTTGATCCTTCCCTTAGAGAAGCGGCGCTTGCCATGGGAATGAATCATCGCAAACGTTTATTAAAGGTGGAACTGCCCCTGGCCATGCCAGTGATCATGGCGGGTATCCGAACCGGGATGGTTCTCATTGTTGGGACAGCTACTCTTGCGGCTCTGATCGGGGCTGGGGGATTAGGAAGTCTGATTCTACTAGGAATTGATCGAAATGATATGTCGCTGATCGTCATTGGCGCTATACCAGCTGCCTTACTTGCGCTCTTATTTGATGTGGTACTGCGAACATTTGAGAAAATATCCTTTAAAAAGACCGTGATCTCTGTGACTGTCTTAGCTGTAATTGCAGGAGCAGTTGTCGCTGCCCCCTTGCTGCTTCAACAAGAAAAGAAAGAAATCACCATTGGGGGAAAATTAGGATCAGAGCCTGAAATTTTGATCTCGATGTATAAGCTTTTAATTGAAAAGGATACGGATATTCAAGTCAATCTTAAGCCGGGCCTTGGTAAGACGTCCTTTGTTTTTCAAGCTTTACGATCTGGCGATATCGACATTTATCCTGAGTTTACGGGTACAGCGATTTCTGAGTTTCTCAAAGAAACAGCGAAAAGCACAGATAAAGAAAAAGTGTATGAGCAGGCGAGGCGAGGCTTGGAGTCATCCTTTCAGCTCCGTCTTCTTCAGCCGATGGCTTATAACAATACGTATGCTTTAGCCGTACCTCAGTCGCTGGCTGATCAATATGAGTTATCAAAGATTTCAGATCTAGGTCAAATCAAGAATCGTATAAATGCTGGATTTACCTTAGAATTTTCTGATCGTCAGGATGGGTATCGAGGCATTCAAAAGACTTATCAATTTTCCTTTGACGATATGGTGACGATGGAACCGAAGCTTCGGTATCGAGCGATTCAAAAAGGGGATATCAATTTGGTCGATGCGTATTCTACAGACAGCGAGCTGAGACAATACAAATTAAAGGTGCTCGATGATGACAAGCATGTGTTCCCGCCATATCAAGGAGCGCCACTGCTAAGACAGGAGACGTTAACTGAGTTTCCTGAGATTGAGACCTCTCTCAACAAGCTCGCTGGTCAAATCACAGACGATGAGATGAGAGAAATGAATTATGAAGTCAACGTGAAGGGAAAAGACGCATTTCAGGTAGCGGAAGCCTATTTAAAAAAGAAAAAGCTTCTGAAATAATCAAGAAACAGCAGGTTTGCCATTTGAAAAGCAGGCCTGCTCTTTTCAAAGAAAAGACAAAAATCGTTGACATTTATTTAAAAACATCATATCCTTAATTCGAGATAAATATATTTTTTGTTTAATATCTCGAATTCAAGATAATATAAAGACGTCAGCAAAGACAGAATGAATAGAGGCTTGTTACTTCATGATGAGGAGGTCATTAGAAGTGAAGAAAACAGAAGGTATTCACCATATTACAGCAATTGTTGGTCATCCTCAGGAGAACGTTGATTTTTATGCAGGTGTATTGGGATTACGTCTCGTTAAGAAGACCGTCAATTTTGATGATCCGGGCACATATCACTTATATTTTGGGAATGAAGGAGGATCTCCAGGTACCATTATGACGTTTTTCCCTTGGCCAGGCGCACAAAAGGGGCAAATTGGTGCAGGTCAAGTGGGTGTGACAACATATGTTGTCCCGACAGGCGCTTTTTCTTTCTGGAAGGAACGTCTGAAGCAGTTTGATATTTCTTATGAAACCATTGAACGCTTTGGTGAAGCCTTTCTCTCATTTGAAGATCCACACGGCTTGTTGATTGAGCTTGTAGAGCGTGAGGAAGGAAAGCAAAATGAGTGGACATTTAACGGTGTCACATCAGATATAGCGATTAAGGGGTTTGGCGGAGCTGTGTTATTAACATCGCAGCCGGAGCAAACGATGCAGCTGTTAGAGCAAACGATGGGACTTGAACGAGTTGGAGCAGAAGAGGACTATGTGCGATTCCGTTCGTTCGGTGAAATTGGCAATGTGATTGATGTGAAAGTGACACCTGTTGCACGAGGACGTATGGGTGTTGGGGTTGTACATCATATTGCATGGAGAGCAACAGATGATCAGGATCAATTAGATTGGCAAAGACATATTGCACAAAGCGGGTATCAAGTCACACCTGTGCAAGACAGAAATTACTTCAATGCCATTTACTTTAGAGAGCTTGGCGGCATATTATTTGAAATTGCGACGGATCCTCCAGGGTTTGCACACGATGAAACAGTGGAAACAATGGGTGAAGCATTGAAACTGCCATCGCAATATGAGGCGCAGCGCAGCCAGATTGAACAAATTGTGCTGCCAATTGAGGTGAGAGAAATCAAAGGGAAAGGAGATTCATGATGAAGCATCTTTTTCGAAAAGGAAAGAATGAACAAAGACCTGTCCTTTTATTACTGCATGGAACTGGCGGTACAGAACATGACTTATTGCCACTTGCAGAGGCGATAGATCCTGACGCATCTGTTCTTAGTGTGAGAGGAAATGTGTTAGAGAATGGCATGCCGCGTTTTTTCAGGCGTTTGGCAGAGGGTGTATTTGATGAACAAGATTTAATTGAGCGTACAAACGAACTATATACATTCATCGGGGAAGCAGCAGTTGAATATGGGTTTGATCGTCATAATGTGATAGCTATCGGCTACTCCAATGGGGCGAACATTGCTGGAAGTCTGTTATTCCATTATGGAGACGCGCTGAAAGGAGCCATCCTGCATCACCCGATGGTCCCAAGACGCGGGGTTTCAATGCCTTCATTAGCGGGGAAACAAGTCTTTATAGCAGCTGGTGAAAATGACCCAATGTGCCGTCCAGAGGAATCACAGGAGCTGGAACAATTGCTGCAAGACGCGGGCGCTTCGGTTACGCTTCATTGGGAAAATCGTGGACATCAGTTAACGAGAGAAGAAGTCGATGCTGCGGCTTTATGGTATCGTCGTCAATTTAAATAAGGTGGGGAATACAGGTGGGATTTTTACAGAAGCTTTTTGGGCAAACCAAACAAAAGGAGCTGGAACAAATGGAACATGTAAAACTAGCGATTATTTATTATAGTTCAACAGGTACAAACTATCAGATGGCGAAATGGGCTGAGGCTGGAGCGAAAGAAGCTGGCGCTGAGGTCAAAGTATTAAAGGTTCCTGAATTGGCACCAGAATCAGTTGTTGCATCAAATCCAGCATGGAAAGCACATTTAGACGAAACAAAGGATGTACCAGAGGTTCAATTGAGTGATTTAGAGTGGGCAGATGCGATCATCTTTAGCATGCCGACACGTTTCGGTAACTTGCCGGCTCAAATGAAGCAATTCTTAGATACAACAGGTGGCCTGTGGTTCCAAGGAAAATTGGCAAACAAAGCAGTGAGTGCGATGACATCTGCACAAAATCCAAATGGCGGACAGGAGCAGACCATTCTGAGCCTTTACACAACCATGTTCCACTGGGGAGCGATTATTGCTGCTCCTGGATACACAGATGACTCCCTATACGGTGCAGGGGGTAACCCTTACGGTGTGAGTGTCACTGTGGACCAAAATGGAAAGATCCAAGAGGATGCAGAAGCAGCCGCGAAACATCAGGCAAAACGTACAGTCAATGTGGCAGAATGGATCAAAAAAGGCCAAAACGCTTAATAGGTGTAAAAAAGAAAGAATGCAGCCTCGCCGCTGCATTCTTTTTTATTTAATAAGGATCTGAAGGTGTGCTATTGTTGATGGCTTCGTTCACGGCTTGAGCTGCGCCTGTTGAGCCAATGGGTCCGCTTGGTTCCTCTTGTTTAAAGGCTTTTAAACCGTCAGCGACACGCTTTCCGTAATCAGGATCTGCTTTTGTAAAGTTTTCGATCATTTGATCTTGAATGTCTTTTTGACATGTCGCAAGGGTGTTGACTAAGTTCTTAATCAGCTCCTCACGCTCCCAATCATTGAAGCGGCGATACGTTTCTCCCGCTTGACCGAAATTGTTCGGGCGGTCAATGGATTCTCGTTTGACTTCACCCTCGACAAAAGGTGAATGATCCTTTCCATCCTGCTTCGCTTCTTTTAATCCACCGAGGATAGACGGCTCATAATTCACATGGGGATTTTGCCCTTTTCCTTGATCGACGTGGTATTCCATTTGTCCATCTCGTTGATTGGTGGCGACATGCTTTTTCGGAGCATTGATCGGCAGCTGTAAATAATTTGGCCCCACACGATACCGCTGCGTGTCAGAGTAGGAGAAGGTGCGCCCTTGCAGCAATTTATCATCTGAAAAATCGAGACCGTCTACGAGAACCCCAGTCCCAAAGGCAGCCTGCTCGACTTCTGCAAAATAATTTTCTGGATTTTTGTTTAAGACCATTCGCCCGATCGGTTTCCATGGATAGTCATCCTTGTACCAAAGCTTTGTCGGATCAAGCGGGTCAAAGTCAAGGTGAGGATGGGCATCATCTTCCATGATCTGCGCATATACCTCCCATTCAGGGTGGTCTCCTTGCTCAATCGCTTCATATAAATCCTGTGTGGCATGATTAAAGTTTTCACCCTGAATCGCTTGAGCCTGTTCCTGGGTCAAATTGCGAATGCCTTGTTTCGGTTCAAAGTGATATTTGACCAGCACCGCTTTTCCATCTTGATTCACCCATTTGTAGGCATGGACACCCGATCCTTGCATGTGGCGGTATGTCGCTGGAATGCCCCATGGTGAAAAGAGAAATGTCACCATATGTGTCGCTTCTGGTGATTGTGAGACGAAATCAAAAATGCGCTCGCCGTCCTGACGATTGGTGACAGGATCGGGCTTAAAGGCATGAACCAAATCAGGGAACTTCAAAGCATCTCGGATAAAGAAAATTTTCAGGTTGTTTCCAACTAGATCCCAGTTGCCTTCTTCTGTATAAAATTTGATCGCAAACCCTCTAGGATCGCGCAATGTTTCTGGCGAATGACCGCCGTGAATCACAGAAGAAAAACGAACGAAGACAGGGGTCTTTTTCCCTTTCTCCTGAAATAATTTGGCTCTTGTATAGGTGGAGATGGGTTCATCACCGAATGTACCATAGGCTTCAAAATAACCGTGTGCCCCAGCCCCGCGTGCATGAACGACTCGTTCAGGAATACGCTCACGATCAAAATGACTGATTTTCTCTAGGAAATCGTAGTTTTCAAGCGTGGTTGGTCCTCTATTCCCAACGGTTCTCATGTTTTGATTATCTGTTACCGGATGACCTTGTCGATTCGTTAAAGTGTCTTCTGAATCTGAAGATGGTTTAGGCTGTTGATCTTCTTTCAAGTAGAATCCCTCCTTCAATCTCTCAATAACAATATGGTCATGTTGCTCCCTATTTCATACAAGGATTGATATAATGATTGAAAACTTTCATGAGGAGCGAACCTGATGTTTCGATTACACTGCCTTCACGCACATCCATCCAATATGTCTTATATAGAAGACGTTTTTCGTGATACAGCATTTGAGCTGCATCACACAGTCGATTCATCATTTATGGAACGCGCCAAACAAGATCCCGTTTTTGATCTTCACAAGCAG
Source organism: Bacillus sp. A015 (assembly GCF_053851875.1). Taxonomy (NCBI): domain Bacteria; kingdom Bacillati; phylum Bacillota; class Bacilli; order Caryophanales; family Bacillaceae; genus Bacillus; species Bacillus sp. A015. The sequence continues at coordinate 56,616 of NZ_JBSPZB010000014.1, read as the reverse complement.
CAAACCTATGCCATCAACAGACTGATGCAAGAGAGGAAAGCCGATATCATCCTCTTAACCTGTACACAATATATTGCGGCTATGGGTGATCAGCAGCACCTTTTCAAACAACCGATTGTTCCGATAGATGAACCGTTATTTGAGCTGATTTGCGAGAAAAAAGAGGCTCTTCAGCTTGTGTTTTCAAACCCAGATACAGTGGAAGGAACGATGTATCGGCTTTATTCGTATGCACAAGAGCGGGGAAAACAGGTTGAAGCAGACATTGTTGTGATGGAGGATGTCTTTCATCTTTGCCTAAATGGTGACATGCAGGCTTATGAGGATCGAATCAAGGAGCAGCTGAGAAGATGTATGAAGCAAAAAAGCGGAGACATTTGCGTGATGCAGCTCTCGATGGTTCACGCTGCACAACAGGTAGAGCGGGAGACAGGCATCTCCATCATTCATCCGCTCTCTCCATTAAGATCGTTTGTTCATCAAAAAATAACCGCTTTGAAAGAGTGAACCCGTCAGGTTCGCTCTTTTTGTATAGAAACGAACATGCGATGACATGTTAAAAAAATAACTGAGCGCAAACTATTTTCAAAAGGCGCGCGTCTATCCATTGTAAGAAATAACAAATGCGCATTTAAGATAAAGGAGCTCTTTGTAAAATGAAGAAACGAAAGATTGATGATCAATTTGCAGATTACGTAATGGAGCATAAACATAGTTTTTATCGATTGTCCTATAGTTATGTCAAAAACCCGGAAGATGCCATGGATGTCGTTCAAGAGGCGATTCATAAAGCACTTAAATCTGTTCACCGGCTAGAGGATGCAAGCAAGATGCATAGCTGGTTTTATAAAATCGTGGTGAACGCTGCCCTAGACTTTTTACGAAAGAAGAAGCGGATGCAGGTGACAGATGACGACACACTCGAATTCTTATCAAAGGGTGAATCAGATGTCTATGAGGATCAAGACGTCAGACGGGCCATAGAGGATTTACCTGAGATGTATCGGATCATCATCATATTGAGATTCTTTGAAGATTTAAAACTAGAGGACATCGCTCATATTCTTGAAGAAAACGAAAACACAATCAAAACTAGATTATATAAGGCGTTGCGACTTTTAAAAGTAGAATTATCGCAGGAGGAAATATAAATGGATAAGTATTTGGAACAGTTAAAAGAGGAATATTTAGAAATCCCTATTCCACCGGAATATGATGCCATGGTTGAACGGACGTTGAAACGAAAAAATAAAAAACCTCACTTTCAGCAATGGACCATTGGACTCGTCGCTGCGGCTGCTCTTTTTGTCACGACTGTTAACGTCAGTCCACAGGCAGCAAGAGCAATTTCAGAGATACCTGTCATTGGCGAGCTTGTGAAGGTTGTGACTTTCACAGAATTTAAAAAGAGCGATCAAGGAACGAATATTGATCTCAAAACACCACATGTATCGGGGCTTGGTGACGGAAAATTAGAAGCCAGCCTGAATCAAAAATATTTAGCTGAAAACAAAAAGCTGTATCAAGATTTTGAAAAGGAAACAAAGGGCTATAAAAATGGTCATTTGAGTGTTGAGAGTGGGTATGAAGTGAGAACAAACAATGATCAGATTCTCTCACTAGGTCGATACAAGGTAACCACTCAGGCTTCAGCAGCAGAAGAAAGAACGTACGATACGGTGGATAAGAAAAACCATGTACTGATCACACTACCAAGCTTGTTTAAAAATGACCGTTATATTGATGTGATTAGTGAGAACATTAAAGAACAAATGAAGAAACAGATGAAAGAGGATTCAAATAAGATTTACTCGATTGGCAAAGATGAAATGGACCCATTTAAGAAGATTCAGCCAGATCAAAGCTTCTATATCAATTCGAAAGGCAAGCTTGTGATTTCCTTTAATGAATATGATGTGGCGCCTGGCTACATGGGTGTTGTTGAATTCACGATACCAACAAGTGTGCTAAAGGATATTCTCGTCAGTGATATGTATATTCATTAAAAAGAAGCGTTCTGAAAGGAACGCTTCAGCGTGTAGACAAACCCTCGCATTCGTTGTCAGGTCTGCGCTTCGGTGCTCACGAATCTCAAATTCGCTCCGCTCCGGTGCTCGTCCTTCCTAGACCTCAAGGGCTTTCTATCACGCTGAAAAGAAGACATACAAAAAAGACTGCTGAACGTGTCAGCAGTCTTGTCGTGTTGATTAAGCAAGTACGTCTGTAAGTGCAGGCACCACTTGTTTCTTTCTTGATACAACACCTTTTAGTAAAGCCGTGTTATTTTCAAGTGTTACGTTAAATGCTTTTTCTACTTTTGCCGCTTCAGCACCAAGTGCAAGAGCAAGAGAATCATTTTCTAAAATGTCTGTGATCACTAAAACAAATAGATCAAGACTTTTCGCTGCAATGACTTCATTGATTTTCGCTTCAATGTCAGCCTGTCTTGCTGTCACTTCAGCGATATCTACTGTATTGACCTGAGCAATTTCGACTTTGCTGTTACCTAGTGCAAATTCTTTAGCATCAAGTGTAATTAATTCTTGAACGGTTTTTTGGCTCAGATCAGCGCCTGCTTTCAGCATGTCTAGGCCGTATACTTCTGGATCAACCCCTGCGATTTTCGCAAGCTCATGTGCAGCATCAATGTCTTGCTGTGTGCATGTTGGGGATTTGAATAGTAAGGAATCAGAAATGATCGCAGATAAAAGCAGACCAGCGATTTCTTTTTCAATCGTGATTTGATTCTCTTTGTACATTTTGTTTAAGATCGTTGCTGTACAGCCAACTGGCTCAGCACGATAGTAAAGAGGTTCACTTGTTTCAAAGTTGGCAATACGGTGATGGTCAATGACCTCAGTCACTTGTACTTGATCAATATCGCTTACACTTTGCTGGAATTCGTTATGATCGACAAGAATGACTTGCTTTGTTTCGTTTGCAGCCGTTTCAATGAAACGAGGTGCTTCTTGTTTAAAGAAATCTAATGCGTATTGTGTTTCTCCATTGATTTCTCCAAGTCTGACAGCTTCTGCCTGAGCGCCGATTTTGTTTTTCAGATCAGCGTAAGCGATAGCAGAGCAAATCGTGTCTGTGTCAGGGTTTTTGTGTCCGAATACGAGTGTTTTTCCCATGTGAATTCTCCTTCTTACATTTATTGATGATGTTTCTATTCTAACAGCTTTTGACCTTGAATTCAGGGTTTATAGCTAAGAATAATCTAAAAAATTGTAACATGCTGTCTGAAAACTTGCATGTACAATTCCTTATTGTGTTCCACGTGAAACGTGCTCAGGATAGCCTGGATTTTACTTGAGATTTGCCGCTATGGTAAAATAAAGGTTGGGGCAAGACATGATGGAGCTTACATAGTACGTATACATAGAAGTACAAATTGAGCAAGATATAGAAAAATGATTGGATAGAGGTGAGGGTGTGAAACAAACAAAAGCGTTAGTAGAAGGCGCAATTATGATCAGTATTTTTTCGGTCATGACACTGTTTTATTTGTATGTGCCGCTATTATCCATTATTTTCTTTCTAGCTGCTCCGATTCCGATCATTCTCTATACAATCAGGCATGGCTTGAAAAAAGGAATTGCTGCTGGCGCTATTGGCATAGTGATCAGCTTTTTAATTGGGTCTATTGCTGGGCTGATGAGTGCACCAATGCTGATTGCTGTCGGTTTAGGCATGGGTGTTTTCTACAGCAAGAGGCAGCCGGGGAATGCGGTCATTACAGGAGCGCTGATCTATTTATTCAGTTTTCTCATCTACTTTGTTGTCAGTGTTCAGCTTTTCCAAGTCGATATACTTGGTATCGCTAAAGAAGCGATTGAGCAAATGATTCCTATGTTAGAGAGTGTCTTAAAGCAATCCGGCGCTTCTGCACAGGACATTGCGAAACAACTGAAGCAGTTTAGAGAGATGCAGGATACCGCATTGAGTGCTTTACCGGTAACGTTATTGATTTTCGCCACGCTAATGGCTTTCGTGAATCATTGGTTCGTGCAGCCTCTGATCAAACGGTTTGTCAAAGACATGCCAACCCTTAAGAAATTTAAGGATATGCGGCTGCCAAAAAGCATGGTATGGTATTATTTACTCACACTGCTTTTGATGCTGATTCAGACGGAAAAAGGCAGCTTTTTATGGCTCGTGCAAACGAGCGCGTTTCAAATTTTATTTATACTGGTGATTATTCAGGGCTTTTCTTTTATCTTCTATTATTGCCACGAAAAAAACATCTCAAAAGTGGTACCCATTTTTGGTATTGTGTTGACGGTTCTCTTTCCGCCAATCGGTGTGATTGTACGTATTATAGGGATTGCTGACATAGGCTTTGATTTAAGAGATAAAGTAAAAAACAAATAATTCACTCTGAATGTTGAGGAGTTGATATCAGTGCCAAGCTTCTATAGAAAACCTGTCATCAAGTATCCGATCTTCGCGTTAATTGTACTTGCGATGGTCACAGTCCTCCTCAACCTTTATTATAATTGGATCATAGGAGCGATTGGTCTTTTAGTCCTTGCAGGTGTGCTCTACTTCTTAAAGTGGGCAGATACGCAAGTACAGAAAGAGATTGATTCATATATTTCAACATTATCCTATCGAGTCAAAAAGGTTGGAGAAGAAGCATTAATGGAGATGCCAATTGGTATTATGCTGTTTAATGACCAGTATTATATCGAATGGACGAATCCATTTCTCGCTTCGTGCTTTCATGAAAGTACACTTGTCGGCAGATCCTTGTACGATACATTCGAGTCAATCGTGCCTCTTATTAAACAGGAGGTCGAGACAGAAAATGTGACGCTGAATGACCGGAAATTTAAAGTCATTATTAAGCGGTCAGAGCGCCTTCTATATTTCTTTGATGTAACGGAACAGGTGCAGATTGAAAGACAGTATGAAAATGAACGAACGGTGTTATCTTATATCTTTTTAGACAATTATGACGATGTCACGCAAGGCCTTGATGATCAGGTGCGCAGCATTATTAATAGTGAAGTGACGTCGCTGTTAAACAATTGGGCACAAGAATATGGCATTTTCCTGAAGAGAATTTCGTCTGAACGATTTATGGCGGTATTAAATGAGAACATTTTAGCAGAGCTTGAAGCGTCGAAGTTCTCCATTTTAGACGAGGTTCGTGAGAAAACAGGGGCACATAGCGCGACGCTTACCCTTAGTATCGGAATCGGTGCGTCTGTTCCTTCTTTAAAAGAGCTTGGAGCACTTGCGCAATCGAGTCTTGACCTTGCCCTTGGACGAGGCGGGGATCAGGTAGCCATTAAACAGCCGAATGGGAAAGTGAAATTCTACGGCGGGAAAACCAATCCAATGGAAAAACGGACACGAGTACGCGCACGGGTCATTTCTCATGCCTTAAAAGAAATTGTGTCTGAAAGCGGCAATGTCATGATCATGGGGCACAAGTTCCCAGACATGGACTCAATCGGTGCATCGATCGGTATTTTAAAGGTCGCCCAAGCCAATGGGAAAGAAGGCTATATTGTCATTGATGCCAACCAGATTGGGGACAGTGTTCAACGCTTAATTAGTGAAATTAAGAATTATGAAGAACTTTGGTCACGTTTTATCACACCAGAGGAAGCCATGGAGCTTGCAAAGGATGACACATTGCTTGTGGTCGTTGATACACATAAACCGTCCCTCGTCATGGAAGAACGACTGCTGAATAAAATTGAAAATGTCGTTGTCATTGACCACCATAGGCGTGGCGAGGAATTTATCCGTGATCCTTTACTTGTTTATATGGAGCCGTATGCTTCATCTACAGCAGAACTTGTGACAGAGCTATTAGAGTATCAGCCGAAGAAATTGCGGATTAACATGATTGAGGCGACTGCCCTTCTTGCTGGAATCATCGTGGATACGAAGAGTTTCTCGCTGAGAACGGGATCAAGAACGTTTGATGCAGCTTCCTACCTTCGTGCGAAGGGGGCAGATCCTGTCCTTGTGCAAAAGTTTCTGAAAGAGACAGTCGATCATTACATCAAACGGGCAAAGCTCATTCAGCATACAGAGCTGTATCAAAATCAGGTAGCGATCGCTTCACTGCCGTCTGACAGCTCGGAGTATTATGATCAAATTACGATCGCACAGACAGCTGATTCCCTCTTGTCAATGAGTGAGGTGGAAGCGTCATTTGCTGTCGCTCGACGAGATGACGATACTGTGTGCATTAGTGCAAGATCGTTAGGGGATATCAACGTTCAAATTATCATGGAAGCGTTAGACGGAGGCGGTCATTTGACTAACGCTGCGACCCAGATTTATGGTATAACCATTGAAGAAGCGGTAGAGAAGTTAAAAGATGCCATAGACGAATATTTCGAAGGAGGGGTTCAAAGATGAAAGTCATCTTTCTAAAAGACGTAAAAGGCAAAGGGAAAAAAGGCGAAGTCAAAAATGTAGCTGACGGATACGCACACAACTTTCTCATCAAACAAGGGTTAGCGGTTGAAGCAAATCCAACGAACCTAAGTGCATTGGAAGGACAGAAAAACAAAGAGAAAAAGAATGCCATCCAAGAGCTTGAACAAGCGAAACAACTAAAAGAAACACTTGAGGCGTTAACAGTGGAGCTCACTGCAAAATCAGGTGAAGGCGGCCGTCTGTTTGGATCTATTACAAGCAAACAAATCGCTGATAAATTGCAAAAAGGTCATCAAATCAAACTCGATAAGCGCAAAATCGAGCTGAATGACGCCATCCGTGCGTTAGGATATACAAATGTACCTGTGAAGCTTCATCCAGAAGTGCAAGCAGCATTAAAGGTACACGTCACAGAACAAGCATAAGCACAAAAGAACCCGTCTCACGAAGAGGCGGGTTCTTTTTTTAAGATGGATCTGAAATATAGACGCTTCGTCCGGCTCGCATACCAGATAGAAACATGAAAAATAGAATGATGATAAAGATGATAATCGATGGCGTCCATGTATGTGTGATATCAAAGAGAATCCCAATCAAGAGCGGGCCAACAGCGGCTAATAAATAACCGAGAGACTGCGCCATTCCTGAAAGGGCAGCTGCTTGTTCCATATGTGTTGTCCGTAATCCGATAAATGTGAGGGCAAGACTGATACTGGCTCCTTGTCCAATGCCGATCAATAAAACAGAGATGACAAGAATAGGCGTAGTTCCTCCTAGAAGAAGTCCGATCATGCCAAGCAAATACACAAGAACAAGGCCGCATACAAGCGGTCTTTGCGTTTTTAATTTTTCTGCAAAAACAGGCGTTAAAAAGGTGGATGGCAGACCAGCGAACTGCATAATAGACAGCATCCATCCAGCCGTTGACAGGTTCATTCCATGTGATGTCAAAATATCAGGGAACCATGCGATGCTGCTATAGAAAAGGAATGACTGCAAGCCCATAAAAAAGGTCACCTGCCATGCGACACGTGAACGCCATATTGGCTGCTCTGTGAGCGAAATGCTTTTGACTGCCGCTGTGTTTTGGTGAAGAAGCTGCGGAGCCCAGACCATCATGGCTATAAGCGCAAGTCCACCCCATACAAGGAATGACGTATTCCAGCCGCCAGGCATCGTATGGCTGAGCGGAACACTCACACCTGATGCAAGTGCAGCAAAAACGGACATCGAGGTCGTATATACACTTGTCATCAATCCAGCATGTGCAGGGAATTTATGCTTCACGAGCCCCGGTAAGAGCACGTTACAAATCGCAATCCCGACGCCGACTAGCGCCGTTCCAATCATTAAGAAGGTGATGGTGCCAAACGAGCGAATGACAATCCCAAATAGAAGGACAGCAAGTCCAAGCCAAAGGGTTCGTTCATTGCCAAGACGTTTTCCGATTTTAGGTGCAATTGGAGATAGCAATGCGAATGAGAGCAGCGGTAATGTCGTGAGAAAACCTGCAAGTCCATTTGAAAGCTGCAAATCGGAACGAATGGCGCCAATCACAGGGCCAACGGACGTAATGGCAGGACGCAGGTTAAAGGCAATGAGTAAAATCCCAGCAATCAGTAAAATGGTTTGCCCTGTACTGCGAGGATGTAATGTTGATTGTTCTAGTTGTTGTTCCATGAATGTAAACTCCTTTATTTCTTTAAGAAGAACGATCTTTCTTCTGTTCAAGCTCCGCTAATTTAGCTATTAAGATATGCTGCGGCATATGCATAATTTGTTCAATTGGTACATTGAGAGATGCAGCAAGCTTTTGTGCGGTATCGGCTGAGATTTGTAAGGGTCTCATGCGCAAATCCCTCCTCCTTCAATCTATACGTTCCAATATATCATATAAGGGGATCGCTCTAATAGATTTTTTCACAACACACTGGGGAAGTATAGAAATGGTCATTTCAAGTGGATTTTATGATTGTTGCGGATTAGATGGATTTACTGTTATCAATGAAAATGGAGAAATCATTGGATTCATTACATACATCATAAAAGATCAGGGAAAGTCCCATCATTTCTAAATTGAAAATGATAAATTTCAATGAATGACAAAGAAGCAGACAGCAAAGGTCTGCTTCTTACCTTTTTTTCTAAAAAAGGTCACCGGTGAGAATCAGCTTTTATAACGATTTTCTTTTAGCAGCTCTATGATGAGTTCATTTTGTTTTTCAGTTCTTTTTAAACTTTTCTCAATCATGGTACTTGATATGAAAAGCACAATTAAAATGGCAATCCCAACAAATAACAAATAATTCCTCCTCAAATTGAACATATCAAACCAAAAATCAATTTAATCCTTCTAGGTAGTTCTTGTTTTGTTGTGGGAATCCTTCTTCACTTCAACCAATGTCATATAAAGAACCGTTTTGATAACCAATAGATAACACCAAATCGGGAATTGAATCAAACCCGTTTTTGGCTAGATCAAATAGCTGTGCACCGTAATGTGAAGCGGCAATGCGCGCATTTTCTGATGTGTATGGATTTTTCAGGAGTTCTTCTTTGTATATATCAAAAATATTTGTTCCGTTATCCGTTACAAATTGACCATTTACAATGCTTAAATCTTTTAAATTGTAGCCTGTCACCGTTTTGATTTGATTGACAAGATGGAATTTTGCAAGAGAATCCGGTGTGAATTGAGTAGAATCGTCATTTCTACTTTTCATAATATGGAAAAATAGTTCTCTTGTATTGTTGGTTGTATTTAATAGGTCTTCTATTTGTTTGACCAGCGATTTGTCTGTTGATCCACTCACCACTAATTTAAAATTATTTGGGTCAATGGTAAAAGTTAAATTTGTGTTTTTAGGAATGGTCAAACCATTGCTAGAAAATAAAGCTTGCAGTTGTTCGTTCACCTTTTGACGATTGAATAGTTTCTTTTCTACACTTTCTTGGGTAGGATCGTACCGTTTTTCATTACGGAAGATGCATCATTAAAGTCATATTGTCCCCCTTTATTATTCCTTGCCCAACTCATTTCCATGGTGTACGCAGCTTCTCTTTCAAATTGGGTTAGATCACTTCTGAAATAAGAGGAATATGGATTTCTATACTTATTATATATGTGGTCTTGAGGATCTTTGAATCGTTTATTTTGTTCATTTATTTTTTGGTATTTTTCATCTAATATTTTCATCCGTCTATCAGATTCTGTCATCATCTCATTTGTACTTTTAATAGCTGATTGACCTTTAGAGTCTATTCGGTTCTGATTGTGTGAAGCACCTGCCGTGTATGACGTATTAATATTCATTTTGATTCTCCTTTTTAAAAAATAGTGATTATTAAATATATCAGCAATTAAGTTAAAATTTGTTAAAAAATATCTTTAAACGTTTTTTATTCCCATTATTGTTGCTCATGCTTGTTACCAGCTTTATTACACCAAATTCAGCGGAAGCAGCTATTACAGGAAATAACAGTCCTAACACAGCAAGTTTAATGGGGGATTGGAAATATAGTCGTCCAGATACAACAATCTTACCTGAAGGTGAAAATGAAGCGTATTATCAGTTCACGATCAATAAGGGTGAAAGGGTTTATGTGCGAAGTTCATATGATAAGCAATATACAGGGATGAAAATAGAGGTGTATAATTCAAAACATTCTATGACTGGGTCCGAGGTTATGAATCCTGATTCAATTACACCATTTATTTATGCCAATACTAGTAAAGTTACTTCAACAACAGAAACTTATTTTGTGAAAGTAACTCGTGGCACATATACAGGGAATATGTATTTTACTGTCTCAATTCGAGATCGTATTAAGTCTGGAAATGGGACATTTAATTTTACAGGAACTGCTACAAACATCTTTTTTGTTATATCCACATTCATGCTTTTAGTTTTCAATCCTTCTACCTCTCCCATCTATAAAAAGACACTGTTCAATCATTCATCCTCATGGTAATTTTGACTATAGTCGATGTTTTTCACTTTTTTATTGATGAAAATGTTAAAATGATGAGTAGCGTATTTTTTTATGAAAGGACGGTGCTTGGCATGACGGAACTTCTCGATGACCGGCTGCCGCCGCAAAATATAGAAGCCGAGCAGGCCGTATTAGGTGCTGTTTTTTTAGAACCGTCTGCGCTAACGCTCGCTTCTGAGGTATTAATTCCAGAGGATTTCTATAGAATGTCGCATCAAAAGATTTACAATGCGATGCTTGTACTTGGTGATAGAGGGGAACCGGTTGACCTTGTCACGGTGACATCAGAACTTGCCAATACAGATTTACTTGAAGAGGTAGGCGGGATTTCGTATTTAACTGATATTGCGAACTCTGTCCCAACTGCCGCAAACATTGAATACTATGCAAAAATTGTAGAAGAGAAATCAATTTTAAGACGTCTGATCCGAACTGCGACAACCATTGCACAGGATGGGTATACGCGTGAGGATGAAGTAGAAGATTTATTGAGTGATGCTGAAAAAACCATTATGGAAGTAGCTCAGCGTAAAAACTCAGGAGCCTTTCAAAACATTAAGGACGTTCTTGTTCAGACATATGATAATATTGAACAGCTTCATAACCGCAAAGGCGATATCACAGGGATTCCAACAGGTTTCTCAGAGCTTGACCGGATGACAGCTGGATTCCAGCGAAATGACTTGATTATTGTAGCGGCTCGTCCATCAGTAGGGAAAACAGCCTTCGCATTGAACATTGCACAAAATGTCGCGACCAAGACAGACGAAAGTGTCGCCATCTTTAGTTTAGAGATGGGGGCTGAGCAGCTAGTTATGCGTATGCTTTGTGCAGAGGGGAATATCAATGCACAGAACCTAAGAACCGGTAATCTGACAGAAGAGGACTGGGGCAAGCTGACAATGGCGATGGGCTCGCTATCAAATAGTGGAATTTTCATTGATGATACACCTGGAATCAGGGTAAGTGAAATTCGCTCGAAATGCCGCCGGTTGAAGCAAGAAAATGGTCTTGGGATGATCCTGATTGACTATTTGCAGCTCATCCAAGGGAGCGGACGATCAAGCGATAACCGTCAGCAAGAGGTATCTGAAATCTCTAGGGCTTTAAAATCGCTGGCAAGGGAACTTGAAGTTCCGGTCATTGCCCTGTCTCAGCTTTCTCGCGGAGTAGAGCAGCGTCAGGATAAACGTCCGATGATGTCTGATATTCGTGAATCAGGAAGTATTGAGCAGGATGCCGATATCGTGGCATTCCTTTATCGTGATGATTACTACGACAAAGAATCAGAGAATAAGAACATTATTGAAATCATTATTGCCAAACAGCGTAACGGTCCAGTTGGTACGGTTTCACTGGCGTTCGTCAAAGAATATAACAAATTCGTTAACCTGGAAAGAAGATTTGACGATGCGGGTGTTCCGCCCGGTGCTTAAAGCCCAGCTCAAGAAGCTGGGCTTTTTTGATCCATCTACATCGAAAGAATGACTGAAAAACAGCCGAAATGAGGAGGAGAGAGAAAAAAAGAGATCGTATACTAAAAGGAGAAAAGGAGTGATGACTGATGAAATTTCAACAGTTCGAAGCCGCTCAATTACGCATCGCACGCCCAACCGTCAACATGAAAGAGGTTGTTTCCTTTTATGAAGAAGGCTTAGGGCTCAAACGGATAGGCTCATTTGATCAGCATGAAGGGTATGATGGTGTGATGCTCGGACTTCCTCACCAGCATGTTCATTTAGAAATCACCAAACATGAAGAAGAAGAGAGCCTGCCCGTTCCGCATCCAGAACAGCTGCTTGTTTTCTATATTCCTGATGAACAGGAGTTTCAGCAGATGAAAGAGAGACTGATCTCATTTGGCGGACGGCAAGTCACCTCTACGAATCCATACTGGGACCGGGGAGGAGCGACCATTGAAGATCCAGATGGGTATCGGGTTGTGCTCATGAACACAGATGGAATCACCCCCGTTTAAAAACGACTCCCATGCCCGGGAGTCTTTTCTGTTATGAACGAGGCGTAACACGCAGTTTCAGCTATTTCAGTCCATACATACTGCTGCTTGTCATTGGAACGTAAGAGAGGAGCTCAAGTGCCTCATATAGTTCCATTAAGGCCTTTATGGCAGTACATGCTTCAAGACGGGCAAGTGGTGCGCCAAGACAGAAATGGATGCCGTGACCGAAACCAATATGAGGGTTAGGATGGCGGTGTATATCAAATTCATGTGCGTTTGAAAATTGACGCTCATCCCGGTTGGCAGAAGCAAGCAACACAATCACATTGTCTCCATTCTCCTCTGCTTGAAAATGATGGCTGAGGACAGGAAGACCTTACTCGCCTGATTTTATGGCAAGTTCGATGATTCGGTTGATTGAAAATCAATCAAAATAGGGAACAATCAAAATCGTTGTTTTTACTCAAAATCTCCCTTTTTAAGCGCTGAAGAAGTGATTAAAGCGCTTTTCCTCACATTTAAAGCGAACAAAATTTGATTTCGAGATACTAATGTTCGGATTTAGCGTTGACTTTTTCGTTTTGCATTGATAAAATAAATGTGTTTGAAAGAGATAACGTTTTGAAAGGTTAACGGAGGTGCACGATATGTCTTCAGTAGTCGTAGTAGGTACGCAGTGGGGTGACGAAGGGAAAGGGAAAATTACCGATTTCCTTTCAGAAAATGCAGAGGTGATTGCCCGTTATCAAGGGGGAAACAATGCAGGTCACACGATCAAATTTGATGGAGTGACTTACAAGCTACACCTCATTCCGTCCGGTATTTTTTATAAAGAGAAAACTTGTGTCATCGGTAATGGAATGGTGGTTGATCCTAAAGCGTTGGTCACTGAGCTTGCGTATCTTCACGAACGGAATGTGAGTACAGAGAACCTCAGAATCAGCAATAGAGCCCATGTGATTCTACCTTATCATTTAAAATTGGACGAGGTAGAAGAAGAGCGGAAAGGGGCTAATAAGATCGGTACGACGAAAAAAGGAATCGGACCAGCTTATATGGATAAAGCAGCTCGCGTCGGAATCCGCGTCGCAGATCTATTAGATCGTGAAGTATTTGAAGAGAAGCTTGCACGTAATCTAGAAGAGAAAAATCGTCTTTTAGAGAAAATGTACGACACAGAAGGCTTCAAAATTGAAGATATTTTAGACGAGTATTATGAATATGGCCAGCAAGTGAAAAAATATGTCGTGGACACGTCTGTTGTATTGAACGATGCTCTAGATGAAGGCCGCCGTGTTCTATTTGAAGGGGCACAAGGCGTTATGCTTGATATCGATCAAGGGACATATCCATTTGTGACATCCTCTAACCCAGTGGCTGGAGGAGTGACGATTGGTTCTGGCGTAGGACCTACGAAAATTCAACATGTAGTCGGCGTATCAAAAGCTTACACAACACGTGTTGGAGATGGCCCATTCCCAACAGAACTTCATGATGAAATTGGCGATCAAATCCGTGAAGTTGGCCGTGAATACGGTACGACAACTGGACGCCCGCGCCGTGTTGGCTGGTTTGACAGTGTTGTTGTCCGTCATGCCCGCCGTGTGAGCGGTATTACAGATTTATCTCTGAACTCAATCGATGTACTGACAGGGATTGAGACATTGAAAATCTGTGTCGCTTATAAATTGAACGGAGAAATCACAGAGGAATTCCCAGCAAGTCTAAAGGAATTAGCGAAATGTGAGCCTGTCTACGAAGAAATGCCAGGATGGACCGAGGATATTACAGGCGTGAAGAATTTAAGTGAACTGCCTGAAAATGCCCGCCACTATTTAGAGCGCATTTCACAATTAACAGGTATTCCACTTTCTATTTTCTCAGTCGGACCAGACCGTTCACAAACGAACGTTGTCCGCAGCGTGTACCGTCCATAAGTATAGACTGATCAGACACCAGTAAAATCACACATTTTACTGGTGTTTTTTTTGTTTAAATATTCCTTAAATTCAACAGAACGGACTTCCTGACTTTACCAAAATATGATAATTGTATAAAGGGAAGGGGCGTTCAAGTGAAAGAGAGAATACGATTATTAGATATTTTACGAGGCTTTGCCATACTAGGCACATTGGGGACGAACGTTTGGTTTTTTGCGTACGCAGGGGATACCTTTGCGACAGATCAGATTGCAGATGAATATGAAAATGGCAGTTTGCTTGAAAGCATTGTCTCGATGTTCGTTTATGGCAAAATGCTCTCGCTGCTCACCATCATGTTTGGTGTGGGATTGGAGCTGAAATACCAGCAGGCGAAAAGAAAAAACACGCCTTGGCCGGGTACATATTTATGGATTCTTTTATTTTTATTTAAGGGCTAAAATAAAGATCATTTTAGCCCTTTGTCAACAATCTGAGAAGCCCTCATCACGAGAGCTTCTTTCTTATTTTATGCTTTTATATTGCCCTTTTAAATTTTTACGAATGTATTGGATGATTTTGCGCAATTCGTTGGCATGCGGTCTGCCAAATGGGCTTGTTTGTCTTTGTTGATAGAGCACTTGCCCTTTTTCATTTAATAAGAAATAGGCGGGTTCTCCGTGTACCCCGTGATCTTCATATGGGGCATCTTCCCCGTGATAGAACACTTCATATGCTTTTAATGATGTGAGATCTTGGTCAGACATGATCGGGATGGAAAGTCCCTCTTTATCAGCAAATTTCTTCAAGTCCTCAGGGTTATCCGTTGAAATCGCCATTAAGTGAATATCCTTGTCTTGAAAGTATGATTGCTGCTTTTCTAGCTCTTTTAATTCCTCTACGCATACTGGGCACCATGATCCTCTAAAGAAGATGATGAGGTGCCAGCTTTGATGCTCCTCTAAATGTTTGTAGAAATCAATGTGTTCGCCCTGCACCGTTGGCAGTGAAAAATTGGGCATTTTATCTCCTAATTTGAATGAACTCATGCTGCTTCCTCCTTTTTCAATTACAATGTTACTTGTCTCTTGTATAACCATTTTCAGGCGGTCTAAAACGTTTCTATGTGCTTGAATAAACAGTGACCATTGAAAAGAAGGATCAAAATTGAAAGCGGTTGCAGAAATGGGCGATTTGACAGGAGATATCAAATCCGACACTTTTATAAAAAAAATGTCGAAAAACGTATTGCCATATGTAATGACTCTATGATATTATAAATCTCGTTGTTGCAAAGGTCTCTGAAACTTGTTAGGATGCGATGTTCCAGCTTTTTTGAAAGCGATTGGTTTGACGCAATACAGCTTCTTCAGATTCACTTTTCACAAACCGAGAGCCATTAGCTCAGTTGGTAGAGCATCTGACTTTTAATCAGAGGGTCGAAGGTTCGAGTCCTTCATGGCTCACCATGTATTGGCCCGTTGGTCAAGCGGTTAAGACACCGCCCTTTCACGGCGGTAACACGGGTTCGAATCCCGTACGGGTCATTGATTTACTTTAGCGTTAAGCTAATTTTTCCTCACTTGCTTGAAAGAGCACCACGATTGCTTTTTCGGGCAAGTTACTGAGGTCCGGTAGTTCAGTTGGTTAGAATGCCTGCCTGTCACGCAGGAGGTCGCGGGTTCGAGTCCCGTCCGGACCGCCATTTATACATATTCATCTTTTTGATGATGGCTCGGTAGCTCAGTTGGTAGAGCAACGGACTGAAAATCCGTGTGTCGGCGGTTCGATTCCGTCCCGAGCCACTTCCAAACGCATCTGCAAGCGCAGGTGCGTTTTTATTATGAAAAGAAGGCATAAAAAGGGAGAAGCCGGACCTAGGTAGGGCCCGGCTTCATAAGAAGAAGACGTTACATGTATATAGACGTTTGGTGATTGGAAAAGTTTCGATAAAAAAGGAAAAAGTCATCAATTTTTTTGAGCAGTGTCCTTCCTATTCAACGTTTACTAGAAAAGAAAGCCGTTATTATTTTTATCTTTGCCTCGTAAAACGTTATAATAGACAGTGAGCCTTTTTTCCGCAAATGAAAAAGGCGTGATTAGACATGCAAAATGGAATGACATAGATGCTAAAAATGCAGGAGGAAATTATAATGGAAAAAAAGATTCTTGTCGTAGATGATGAAAAACCGATTGCGGATATATTGGAATTTAACTTAAGAAAAGAGGGCTATGAGGTTCATTGTGCGTATGACGGAAATGAAGCCCTTGAAATGGTAGAAGAAATGAAGCCGGACATCATTCTGCTCGACATCATGCTGCCGAACAAAGATGGCGTTGAAGTATGCCGTGAAGTGAGAAAGAAATATGACATGCCGATTATTATGCTTACAGCGAAGGACTCTGAAATTGATAAGGTCATCGGTCTTGAGCTTGGAGCGGATGATTATGTGACGAAGCCATTCAGCACGCGCGAGCTGCTTGCACGTGTGAAAGCGAATTTGAGAAGACAGACTGCTGCTCCGCAATCGGAGGAAGAATCTGAATCAAATGATATCGAAATTGGATCACTTGTCATTTACCCAGATGCGTATGTCGTGTCTAAGCGTGAGGAAACGATCGAGTTGACGCACCGTGAATTCGAATTGCTTCATTACTTAGCGAAGCATATTGGACAAGTCATGACACGTGAGCATTTACTACAAACTGTATGGGGCTACGATTACTTCGGAGATGTCCGTACAGTAGACGTCACAGTGCGCCGTCTTCGTGAGAAAATTGAAGACAACCCTAGCCACCCGAGCTGGATCGTGACAAGACGAGGCGTCGGCTACTATTTAAGAAACCCAGAGCAGGACTAAGATTCTTATGAGTAAAGTAGGTTTTTTTCGCTCGATTCACTTCAAATTGACCTTAATCTACGTGCTGCTGATCATTGTCGCCATGCAGATCATTGGCGTCTACTTTGTGAAGCAGCTAGAGCAGTCCTTAATTAATTCTTATGATAATTCCTTGAATCAGCGAATCTACTCGTTATCGTATTACCTAGAACAGGATTCATCGAAAAGCAAGGCGGAATTAAAAGAGGATGCTCAAAAGATTTTAAACGATTTTAACAACAAAGATGAGTCTAATGAAATTTCTGAAGTCAGCTATATTGACGAAAGCAGAGAGGTCATTGCCTCTGTGAATAATGGCAGTCAAGAGATTGCCGGCAAGAAAATCACAGATCAAATCATTAACCGTATTTTCGCGGTTGGCAAAGACTACGAGAAAAAATTCTATGACCCAGAATCGAACAAACGAGTCCGCATATCAGCGACAGCCGTGAAAAATGAGAACCAAGAAACCGTTGGTGTCATTTATGTGGTCTCCTCCATGGAAAGTGTTTTTAACCAAATGCGAACCATTAATACGATTTTGGCAACGGGAACGCTTCTTGCCCTTGGAATTACTGCTCTACTTGGTATATTCATATTCAGAACCATCACACACCCAATTTCGGATATGAGAAAGCAAGCGATCGAGCTCGCCAAAGGGAACTTTTCCAGAAAGGTCCGAAAGTATGGACATGATGAGATCGGTCAGCTAGCGACGACCTTTAACCATCTGACGAGAGAGCTGGAGGAAGCTCAGCTGATGACAGAGGGTGAGCGGAAAAAGCTTTCTTCTGTGATTGCGTATATGACGGATGGGGTCATTGCAACGAATCAAAACGGTGCCATTATTCTATTAAACAGCCCAGCATTAGAGCTTCTGAATGTTTCACGTGAAACAGCATTAGAGATGCCCATTACGTCATTGCTAGGCTTAGAGGAAACTCATACATTTGAAGATTTAGTCGAAAATCAAGACTCCATGCTGCTTGAAATTGAACGCGAAGATCAGCTGTCTGTTCTGCGTGTCAATTTTTCAGTCATTCAGAAAGAGCATGGGAAGATCGACGGCTTAATTGCTGTCATTTATGACGTGACAGAGCAAGAGAAAATTGATGCTGAACGCCGCGAATTCGTGGCGAACGTATCGCATGAACTACGTACACCGCTAACGACGATGCGAAGCTATCTTGAAGCATTGGCTGAAGGTGCGATTGGTGATAAAGAGCTTGCGCCAAGGTTCCTCAGTGTCACGCAAAATGAAACAGAGCGCATGATCCGGCTTGTCAATGACCTGCTCCAGCTGTCTAAGTTCGACAGCAAGGATTATCAATTCAATCGTGAGTGGACGAATTTTATCAGGTTTATCTCTTTGGTCATTGATCGTTTTGAAATGACGAAGGAGCAGCATGTCGATTTCATCCGCAACCTGCCGCAGCGTGAAGTGTATGTTGAAATTGATCAAGATAAAATCACACAGGTACTCGATAATATTATTTCCAATGCCATGAAATACTCGCCAGAGGGTGGACATATCACGTTCACAGTCGATCTGGATGAGGATCAAGGGCTTGTGTTATTCAGCGTCAAAGATGAAGGAATCGGTATTCCGAAGAAGGATATGGATAAAATCTTTGAACGTTTTTATCGAGTGGATAAAGCGAGAACAAGAAAGCTTGGCGGAACCGGCCTAGGTCTTGCGATTGCAAAAGAAATGGTTCAGGCTCATGGCGGAGATATTTGGGCTGACAGCATTGAAGGAAAAGGAACAACAGTAACCTTTACCCTTCCGTACAATGAAGAACAAGAGGATGATTGGGATGAAGCGTGAGACCTTTAAAACCATAATATTAACAATCCTAATTGCGATCAGCCTTGTGTTTACGTGGAATATTTGGATGTTCCAGCCCGTCATGCAGGATCAGGCGGATGCCGGCACAAAGGTCGTGGAAACGAAAAAGATTTCAAGCGATGAGCCCCGAAGTCTCATTGATGTCGTGAAGCCGCGGGAGATGTTCATCCATTCAAATGGTGAGCATTTTAAAGTGGATCAAAAGGAACTCTTTCAAAACTTTTGGAATGATGTGAGCCTGTGGGATGTCAAAGAGATTGCCGATGTGTCGGACCAATATTCCGAGCAGAGATTTAAAAATTTCTTCTATGGACGCGGAGGACAGGGGAAGACATTGGATCTTGTGTTCAATGATCCGATTCCGATTGATATTTTCCAAGCACTGTTTAAATGGCCGAATAAATCCATTGAATACAACTCATTTGATCGGATGATTGTGCCGTTTGCCCAGCAGGATAAGGCCAATAAAAAAGTCTATTTGGTCTCATATAGCAAGGAAACGGTGCTTGAGCTGACGATTGAGTCCGCCAACTATCGTAATCTGATGGACAGCATCACAGCCGCTCAAAACGAGATGCCGCGCTATGATCTTTATACATTCTCAGAGAATTCTAAAAGAGATTTCCTCCTGCCGAGAAAGCAAAAGCAGCTTGAAGCAAAAATGTTCTTTATCGAAACGATTAAGACAACCAAATTCAAGGACGCTTTGTTTACAGACCCAAGTCTTGTCGGTGAGGAATCTAATTTAAACCGGACGGTGTATACAGATGGGACAAGTCGTCTTGAAGCCAATCAAAAAGATCACCGCATCCAATATCAGCACCGCAATATCAATTCCAGTACCGTTTTTCAAACGGGGGATTTGATCAAGCGAAGCGTGAAGTATTTCAATGATACGGGAAGCTTTACAGATGACTATCAATACTTTGGCATCAACAGCAACCAGCAGCTGTCCTTTAATATGTTTATGGATGGTCTGCCAATCGTCAACAGTACGAAGCATCCATTTGGTATGACCTCTCTTGAAGTACAATGGGCGAATGATGACATCTTGAATTACAAGCGCCCAAACTACATTCTTGGCAACAAAGCGAGTCAAAGTGAACAGGTCAAGCTGATGAATGGGACAGAGCTGAAGAATCTGATCATCAAACAGACGAAATATGATGATCTGGAGAAAATTGAACAGATTTTCCCTGCGTATCAAGCTGCGACAACGGCATCAGATCAAGATCAAGCGATGTTTGTCTGGCTGGAGCCAGTATGGTGCATGAAATATAACGGCAAAACCGTGATTCTATCGAATGATCTGCTGACAGAGGGGAGCGAGAATAATGGAGTGGAATAAGACCAAAACGATCTTTATCCTAGCCTTTCTCGTTCTCGATATCTTTCTAGGTTTTCAATACTTTGAAAAACGATCGACTGATCATTTTGCGATTATCGAAAAAACGGATACGCTGGAAGAAATGAAGGCAGACGGAATCAAATATGGCAATCTATCAGATGAAGCGAAGATTGGATACCGCATTACAGCTGAAAAGAAGCAATATACGAAAAAGGATGTCGACGGATTAGCTGATCAAAAGGCGAAAAGCACATTCCCGAAATCAGACAAAGACGATCCTGTCACGTTGCTTGAAATGACTTTCAATAAACCAGTCGCATTGCCGAAAAAGGATATGAAAACAGCAGCGACGAACCTTGTGAACCAGCGTTTGCTGGATGGGAAGAATTATAAGCTGTGGAGTATTGATGAAGAGACAGGTAAAATCGTCTTTTTCCAAACGTATAAAGGGAAATACATCTTCCAAGAAGGCCTTGATGACACCGAAACCATCGGAAAAATCACATTAGATTTGAACGATCAAAACGAGGTCGTATCGTATCAGCAGTCGATGGTGACGTCGATTAATGAAGTGAGAAAAGAAACCCTTGTCCCGGCGCTTGAAACCGTGAAGGACTTATATACACAAAATATGCTGAGCCAAAACACGACCGTGAACAAGGTGGAACTTGGCTACTATACGCAATACCCAGGTGCAAGCACTCAAGTCATGGTTCCTGTATGGCGAGTGGAGCTTGAAAGCGTATCAGCTGGTTCAAAGAAAAAGACAGAGGAAGAATATTTGATCAATGCCATCGACGGCTCAACACTTGATCATATAGAGAAAGATGACAAATCTTCAATGGAGTGAGAGAACATGAGCTTGCAGTTCAGTGTACTAGCGAGCGGAAGTACGGGGAACGCTTTTTATTTAGAAACAGACGAGCATGCCTTTTTGGTGGATGCTGGCCTAAGCGGCAAGCAGATGGTCGAGCTGCTTGGTCAAATCGACCGAAAGCCTGAAGACTTGGACGGAATTTTTGTGACACATGAGCACTCAGATCATATTAAAGGGCTTGGTGTCATGGCAAGAAAGTACAAGCTTCCCGTCTATGCGAATGCGAAAACGTGGAAGGCGATGGAATCTCATATTGGGAAGATTGACACAGAGCAGAAATTTCATTTTGATATGGAGACGGTTCAAACCTTTGGCGGTCTGGATGTCGAGTCCTTTGGCGTGTCACATGATGCGGCAGAGCCTATGTTTTACGTATTCCATTATGGAGGGCGAAAGCTTGCCCTCATGACGGATACAGGCTATGTGAGTGATCGCATGAAAGGAATTATTAAATCAGCCAATACGTTTGTATTTGAGAGTAATCATGATGTCGGCATGCTGCAAATGGGCCGATACCCATGGAGTATTAAGCGCAGAATCCTGAGCGACGTTGGACATGTATCGAATGAAGATGCCGCTCTTGCGATGACAGATGTAATTGGGGATGCCACCTCACGCATTTACTTAGCTCACCTGAGTCAAGACAACAACATGAAGGATTTAGCCCGTATGGCGGTCCAGCAGACGCTTGAAATGAAGGGCTATGTTGTGGGGGGCGGCTTTGATTTATATGATACGGATCCGAAAAAAGCAACCCCGCTTTGCGCCGTATGATTTTGACAATCGTATGATTAAGATAAGAGCTTCTTACCAACACTATATACATCATCTATTCACTGAAAGGAAGGAAACATAGTGGATTATCGCGATGTAGAGTGGAAGCCGAGACGAAGCAGAAAAGGATATTTCCTATCTGGTTTGATCGGTGTATTGGTAGGAGCTTTTTTAATGGGATTCTTTTTCCCCTATGTATCTGGACAGAGCGGCAGTCCCTTTGGCTGGCAGCCGGCCGGAGACCAGCAAGCATCAGAGGGCCCTTTAAAGACAGTCAATGTGAACGTCAATGATGCTGTCACGAAAGTGGTGTCTAGTATGTCGGATACGGTTGTCGGCGTCATTAACATCCAAAAGTCGAGCTTTTGGGAGGAAGGTGGAGAAGCAGGCAGCGGGTCAGGTGTGATTTATAAAAAAAAGGGTGATACCTTTTATATCGTGACCAACCATCATGTCATCAAAGGCGCAAACCAGCTTGAAGTGAGCCTTCAGGACGGGACAAGAATTGGAGCCGATCTTGTCGGCAGCGATCAGCTCATGGATTTAGCGGTACTCACAGTCAAAAGTGATAAGATCAAGAAAACCGCCGCCTTTGGCAATTCAGACCATGTGAAGCCAGGTGAGCCTGTCATCGCCATTGGGAATCCATTAGGGCTTGAATTTGCAGGCTCAGTCACACAAGGTGTCATTTCGGGAACGGAGCGTGCGATCCCTGTTGATTCAAACGGTGACGGACAAACGGATTGGAATGCGGAAGTTTTGCAAACGGATGCCGCCATCAATCCTGGGAACAGCGGTGGTGCCTTGATCAATATGGACGGGAAAGTGATCGGTATCAATTCAATGAAAATTGCTGAATCAGAAGTTGAAGGAATTGGGCTGTCCATTCCTGCGAATTTGGTTATCCCTGTCATAGAGGATTTAGAGCGCTATGGGGAGGTCAAACGTCCGTACCTTGGGGTTGGCATGAAATCACTAGCCGATATTGCGAGCTACCACTGGCAGGAAACGTTGAAACTGCCAGAAAAGGTCACAACCGGGGTTGTTGTGATGAGTGTTGAACCTTTGTCTCCAGCAGGAAAAGCGGGGCTAAAAGAGCTGGATGTCGTGACATCCTTTGATGGCAAAGATGTACAGAATATCGTGGATCTGCGTAAATATTTATATCAAAAGAAAGTCGGCGACAAGGTAAAGGTGCAATTTTACCGAAGCGGAAAGAAAAAATCAGTAGAGATCAAACTCTCCCAGACCGACCGATTCGGCGGATAACCAGTTCCAACAAGGGACTGGTTTTTTTTGCATGCTCATCATATGATGAAGGAAAGGGGGAGGTACGATTGGTTACACTACAACCGATGTCACAAACAGATTACGATTCATTGATGGAGGAAGCCATTA
Source organism: Bacillus sp. A015 (assembly GCF_053851875.1). Taxonomy (NCBI): domain Bacteria; kingdom Bacillati; phylum Bacillota; class Bacilli; order Caryophanales; family Bacillaceae; genus Bacillus; species Bacillus sp. A015. The sequence goes on along the minus strand of NZ_JBSPZB010000014.1, from coordinate 33,214 downwards.
AGCGGTATGCAGAAGAAAAAGTGCTCGCAGGGACATGGGAGAAGGAGGAAGCACTTGCGAACGCAGAAGATCAATTTGACAGGCTGCTTCCAGAAGGTCTGCAGACAGAACATCATGAGCTGTGGAACTTCTTAAATGGAGAAGAGGCGATTGGCTGGGTTTGGCTTTGTTATGATCCGAATCACCCTCAACAGGAAGGATTTATTTATAACTTTATTTTGTTTGAAGCATATCGAGGAAAAGGTTTTGCGAAGCAGGCCATTGCTGCATTAGAGGAGCAGGCAAAGTCATTAGGTGTGCAAAAACTCTCGCTGCATGTCTTTGCTCATAATCAAATCGCCCGTGCGCTGTATGAGAAGACGGGATTTGCGGAAACCGGCATTTACATGAGCAAACCCTTATAAAAAAGAAGAAGTACCGTGCGGATAGCGTACGGTACTTTTTATGAGGAAATCATGGCATCCTGAGCCGTGACTCTGTATAGGTCTACTTTGCATTTCACGAAAGCGCGGATGATCGCAGGGACTTGGGCTTCTGAACGAATCAACAATGAGGTCTCGTCATCACTGATCACAAGATCTGTTCCCACAGTTTGTAAGTACTGCGTGAGAACAGGCTTCACCTCATCATCAATCCATGCATGCTTGAAGGTTGCACGAATGTTTGAGGATGTGATGGTTTTCTCTTGAGGATAAGTATGTGGGGACACTAATTTTCCTTCAGAAATGAACGCAGTTTTGGTACAGATACTATTTGTGAACCTTGGACGGTCAACTGTTAAAAAGACGGTTTTGCCTTCATCCTTTAACGTATCAATGACCCGCTGGATATTCAAGATAGAATCTGAATCAATATCGGCAAAAGGCTCGTCGAGCAAAATAAATTCAGGTTGATGGGCGATGGCCTGCGCAATTCCGAGCCGCTTCTTCATACCAGGTGTAAAGGCACCGACTTTCTCCTGATGATAGCGATGTAAACCGACGAATTCGAGTAATTCTTCATAATCGCTCGTTTTCTGGCGTGTACCGGTAATTTTTGATAAATAGGCGATATGCTCAAGTGCCGTGAGCCCTTCATATAAATCCGTATATTCAGGCAGAACACCGATGTGATGCCTCACTTTTTTTAACGAAGGCATGTCCATCATTGTAAACGTACCAGAGGTGGGGCGGGAAATTCCCGTAATGATATTGAAAAATGTGGTCTTACCAGCACCCTTTGGTCCGATGAGTCCGAAGATATCGCCTTGATTGACATCAAGGTTAATATGATCTATTGCGACTTTTGTCCTATATTTTTTTGTGAGTCCTTTAGTATGTAGCATTTAGACATCCCTCCTCTGAAACAGCAGCGCAGTTCCAATGAGTAAGACAACGGTCAATGCTGCATTCATCAGCACATAGGTCAGCGGTTCACTCCATCGCGCATAATAATAAGGCGTCATGTATTTGAACCAATGAATCAACCGCTCTGAAGAGAGAACAGAAATCATACTGACGATTGGGAAAAGAAAGGAAAACAACATACCGACAAACATCGATTTCTGCGGTGTTGGAAAGAGCATGGACAAAAACAAAGCACATGAGATGCCGACACTGATAAAGGTTAAGATTTTTAAGGCATCAGAGAACAGAAACCGATGTGAAATCACCATATTCAGTACATATGTCGTCATAATGCAGCTGAGCCAAAACAGCATCAGTCCAAGATATTTTCCGACGATAATATTCAAACGGGTCGTTTTACTGACGAGAAAACGAATGGTTTTCAAGTGAATTTCGCGACTCAAAATATCATGAGACAATAAAAAAATAAGGAAAAAACCAAATAAAGAAATCACCAGTTCATTCCCAATGGAATAAGGGTCCTTTGCCTGCTCCCATTTCCCTTGATAAGCAGCTATAAATGGAAGACTTGATACAAAAGTAGATAAAATGAAAATAATAACAATTGTTAAGATGGATTTTGTGCTTTTGAAGAGCTGCTTAAACTCATTCATACAGATGGTCCACACACACTGTACCTCCCTTCCTCTCTATTATAACGCTAGAAAAGAAAGACACCATATCTCACTCTTTAACATTTGTTTAAATTTTATAAAAAGAAGACTCTTCCAGTATCAGTTGACTCATTTTTAAAAATGTTCAGAAAAATATCTTGATTTATAAAATAACATCATGTATGATAGCTTTAATTCAAAATAGTTGAACAGGCAATGACGAGAGAAAGTACAATCATCAATTTTTCCACAGAGAGCTTCGGCAGCTGAAAAGAAGCAAAAATAATGATTCGAAAAATGGTCTCTGAGCCTCGTACTGAACATATCTTTGATATCAGTAGGTCACGACGAGAGTTGGTACTCGTTATCAAAACCACAGTATATGAGCCAGATTGGAGCTTTGTACTTGTAGAGGCTGTTTAGCGCGAGCAAACAGTAAATAAAGGTGGTACCACGAGACAAATACCTCGTCCTTATGATTCAAAGATAAGGATGGGGTATTTTTTATTGTCCACTTTTTTCATACAAATGTTCAAATGTTCCACGTGAAACACCACAACCATTTTTTCAAATGAAAGGGAGATTAACATGAGTGAACATGCATTGGTTTTACAATCAGATTTCGGCATTGATGACGGAGCAGTCAGCGCAATGTACGGAGTGGCAAATACGGTGAGCAGCAACATCCGCATTTTTGATTTAACACACAACATTCCGCAATATGACATTTGGGAGGCATCTTATCGCCTGCTCCAAACCGTCACATACTGGCCGGAGGAAACGGTCTTCGTATCCGTTGTTGACCCGGGCGTTGGATCAGAGCGAAAGAGTCTTGTCGTCAAAACAACAAGCTCGCACTATATCATTACCCCAGATAACGGGACACTCACGCACGTCGCGCAGGATATTGGGATTGTGGAAGCCCGTTATTTAGATGAAACCATTAACCGGCTGCCGAAGTCGGGAAAATCACATACATTCCATGGGAGAGATATTTACGCGTATACAGGCGCGAGAATTGCTTCAGGCATGATTTCTTTTGAAGAGGTCGGGCCAAAGGCGAATATTGATGATATTATTCACCTTCCAGTCGTACAGGCTTATGCTGAAGAGGAAGTGATCACAGGAACAATTGATATTTTAGATGTGAGGTTCGGAAACCTATGGACAAACATTCATCACACGTTATTTGAACAACTTTCAATCAATTATGGTGATGCAATAGAAGTTACCATTGCCAACGGCCCGAAAAATGTGTATAAAAATATCATGACCTATGGACGATCTTTTGCCGATTTAAAGGTAGGCGAACCACTCGTATATGTCAATTCACTCGATCATTTAGGCGTGGCGATCAATCAAGGGTCATTTGCAAAGGCTTATAACATCGGTACAGGCACAGGCTGGCGCCTTTCGATTCGCAAAGCTCCGCGCATTATATACGAATAAGAGGAGGAAACATCATGGCAGGTAAACAACTTTCAACGAAAACTGTCGTTGCCATCGGAATTGGCGCAGCCGTCTTTGTCATTTTAGGCCGCTTCGTCTCCATTCCAACTGGAATTCCGAATACACAAATTGAAACATCGTATGCATTCCTTGCGTTAATGGCTGTATTATTTGGCCCTATTGCAGGCGCACTGATTGGTTTTATTGGCCATCTCATTAAAGATGCCACTACATTTGGCCCTTGGTGGAGCTGGATTATCGTTTCAGGTATCGTTGGTTTGTTGATCGGCTTCATTTCAAACCGTTTAAAAGTAGAAGAGGGCGACTTTGGCTGGAAAAAGATCACGCTCTTCAACGCTGTACAAGCAGGCGCGCAGGCATTAGGCTGGTTTGTCATTGCCCCTGTACTCGACATTGTGATCTATGCAGAACCAGCGAACAAAGTGTTTGTTCAAGGCATCGTAGCAGGAATTTCGAACATCATCACAGTCGGTGTACTAGGAACAATCATCATTGCAGCTTATGCGAAAACGAGAAGCAAAAGCGGCAGCCTATCGAAAGAAACATCATGAAGCAAGGTGGAACAAGTAAATGAAGAAACCGATGATTCAATTCGAACATTTCGGATTCAAGTATCGCAGTCAGTCAGAACCGACATTGAAAGATATCAACCTGACCATCTATGAAGGAGAAAAAGTCCTCATCGCAGGCCCGTCTGGATCGGGAAAAAGCACACTAGCCCATTGTATCAATGGGCTAGTTCCTGCGTCTTATAAAGGGTCTATGGAAGGAAGTCTTCACATCGGCGGAAAGAATGCAGAGAAAGAGAACATTTTCTCCCTCTCACAGCTCGTCGGGACGGTTTTGCAGGACCCTGATGGACAATTTATCGGGCTGACCGTTGGAGAAGACATAGCGTTTACGCTTGAAAATGATCAGGTCACGCGTGAAGAGATGAAAACACGTGTAGCAGAAGCAGCGAGATTAACAGAGGTAGACGGCAAGCTGGCAGCATCCGTGCATGAGCTGTCAGGGGGGCAAAAACAGCGTGTCGCCATTGCAGGCGTACTTGTCAACGATGTCGACATTTTATTATTCGATGAACCACTTGCGAGCCTTGATCCCGCAACAGGCAAAGAAGTCATCGACCTCATCGATCGACTGCAAAAAGAAACGAAAAAAACTGTCGTGATGGTCGAGCACCGATTAGAGGATGTCCTCTTCCGTCATGTCGACCGCATCATCGTCGTCAATGACGGTACGATTGCAGCGGATATGACACCAGATGAATTACTCGCGTCAAATGTATTAGGAGCGGCGTATTTACGTGAGCCATTATATGTGAAGGCCATGAAATATGCAGGCATTCCGGTTGCGCCGGGAGATCAGTTAGCAAATTTACAGCACCTCACCTTAAATGACGAGGCAAAAGAGAAAATCGATCAATGGATGGAAGCATCCGAGCCGTCAGTAGAGCAGATTGCAGCACAGGATTTACTAGAAGTGCGCGAGCTGAGCTTTGACTATCCAACAAGACCAAACACGCTGAGCAACATCTCTTTTACCGTCAAAAAAGGAGAAATGATCAGCATCGCAGGAGCCAATGGTGCAGGCAAGACGACATTGTCCAAGCTGCTCTGTGCATTTGAAAAGCCAACTGAAGGGACAATTCTTTTAAATGGTGATGACATCACAGGAGATACGATCAAACAGCGATCCGAACGAATCGGTGTCGTCATGCAAAACCCAAATCAAATGATTTCAAAACAAATGATCTTTGATGAGGTCGCACTCGGTCTCGTTTTAAGAGGCGTGCAGGAAGAAGAAATAAAGGAACGTGTGGAGCGTGTCCTGAAAGTGTGCGGCTTGTATCCATTTCGAAACTGGCCCATCTCGGCCCTCAGCTTTGGACAGAAAAAACGCGTCACCATTGCGTCCATTCTTGTATTAGAGCCAGAAATCATCATTTTAGATGAGCCAACCGCCGGACAGGATTTTAGACATTACACAGAAATGATGACGTTTTTAGAGCAATTAAACAAACAAGGTGTCACGATTTTAATGATCACACATGATATGCATCTGATGCTCGAATACACGACAAGAACCATTGTGATGTCAGATGGAGAAAAAATTGCAGATGATACACCGGCTAAAGTGCTGACAGATCAGCTGCTTGTCCAAAAGGCGAGTTTAAAGGAAACGTCGCTGTATGAATTGGCGCTGAAAGCAGACTGGCCGAATCCAAATGAACTCGTGGATCGCTTCATTGAGGTTGACAGAAAGGAACGAATGACATGGCTGTAGACATGCTGTCCTATATCGATCGCCCGTCGCCGATACACCGGCTGACAGGTGCAACCAAACTCATTTGCTTTATCCTCTGGTCATCCGCAGCGATGCTCACGTATGATACAGGCGTATTAGTGTTTATGCTAGCCGCCAGTATCGTATTCTTTCAGCTGTCGAACGTGCGATTTCGTGATATCTCCTTCGTGGTGATTGTCCTGGCGATTTTCCTTGTGATCAACAACATCGCCATTTACATCTTTGCGCCCCAGCAAGGTGTCGCCATCTACGGAGCAAAACACGAGCTGTTTCATATCGCTGGCTGGTACAATGTCACACTTGAACAGCTTTTCTATCAATTGAACATTACACTCAAATATGTGACCGTCATGCCAGCGGCGCTTTTATTTATCGTCACAACGAATCCAAGTGAATTTGCCTCATCGCTCAGCCGAATCGGGGTCAGCTACCGGATTTCCTATGCTGTAGCGATTGCCCTGCGCTATATTCCAGACATCCAGCGGGATTTTCGGACGATTGCGATTTCTCAACAAGCAAGAGGAATTGATTTATCGAAGAATGAAAAACTGGGGAAACGAATTAAAAATGCGCTGTCGATTGTGATGCCGCTGATTTTCTCCAGCTTGGAGCGGATTGAAACGATCAGCAATGCGATGGAGCTGCGTGGATTTGGAAAGCATAAAAAGCGCACATGGTTTACCGCCAAAGACTTTCAAAAAGCAGATTATGCGGCGTTATTGTTTGTTGGTGTGGTGCTGATCGTGTCGCTTGTGATGACTTTTGTAAGAGGAACGAGATTTTATAATCCGTTTATATAGAAGGAAGCCTTCACAGGAAGTGGAGGCTTTTTCGTTTTGTTTGTGGATAAAAGGTGTGGAAAAAGGCAAAAGACTATTAACATGTGAATAAATCGGTTATATTGAACAATGAGCGAAATAATGTGAATAACCGGAGAACATATTGGAGGAAAAAGAAACTTATGAACAAAATATTTTATGCTTGTGCAGAACACATTGAAACCGTATTAGACATGTACATAGATGATCACGAACTGCCACCAGAATTCAGAAAAATCGAACATACACACAGCTTATCCACAACCTGTGAATTGTGCGATGAACCTGCAATATATATAGTGGGGAACGAATGATCGGACACAAAATACACAAATTTTATCCACAATTGTTGATAACTTATATGAATAACTTGTTCTTAAGGTGGGGATGACCTGTGAATATATCAATTATCACAGTAGGAAAATTAAAAGAGAAATATTTAAAGCAAGGCATAGCCGAATACACAAAACGATTACAGGCCTATGCGAAAATGGAGATCATTGAGCTCGCGGACGAAAAAGCGCCCGAACACCTCAGCGATCAAGACATGAAAATCATCAAAGACAAAGAAGGCGAACGCATCCTAAGCAAAATCAACCCAGACGCCCACGTCATCGCCCTCGCCATCGAAGGAAAAATGAAAAGTTCCGAAGAATTAGCCGATACAATAGATAAGCTGGCAACATACGGAAAAAGTAAGGTGTGTTTTGTGATAGGCGGGTCGCTTGGGTTAAGCGATGCTGTCATGCAGCGTGCGAATGAGAAGCTGTCGTTTTCGAGGATGACGTTCCCGCATCAGTTGATGAGGCTGGTGTTGGTGGAGCAGATTTATCGGGCGTTTCGGATTGTGCGGGGGGAGCCGTACCATAAGTAAGTGAGGAATGAGAAGGGTAAATTTAGCGGAGGGTAATCTGTGCAGTTGATTTTTTAATGCTTAGACATTGACATAACAGGAAAACAATATTCCGTTTTCCTGTTTTATCTCCAAGAGGAAAGACGAGATCGAACCCCAAATTATGTTCAAGTTGAAATATTTATAATTGCTCTTAATCCAGATTCTCTTTAGGTTTTTCTTTATGTTTTCTGTTTTTGACCTCAGTAAATAAGTTATCTGACATGATTGTTTGAGTTTTTGATGATCCATTCTGAGGGCGGGATTGGTTTGATTCAATTAGCGATTTGAGCATCTGAATATCCTCCTTAGTAGCATATTGTTTATCAGACTTTAACATATATCCTAACTGACCGTTCGCTTCTATTGTAGCCCATTGTAAGTCAGTGAAATGCTGAATGTTCTCCTGCCTCATTCGTACTTCAAGCATATCAACAGTTAACCGCAGCTTTTTTAAATTGCTTTCATTAATTTGGCCGTTTTCGACTACTAGAAGTGATTTTCCATAAACAAATGTCTCAAAAACATTGTATTTCAAAGCGATATACTCAATAAAAAGAAGTGTAATTACCATCAAAAATGTAATCACCATTGTAATCCAGATGTTCCTGTCACCCACAGGTTGAATAATCAATGATCCGACTGCTATCATCATGACAGTCTGAGCTACCGTAAGCTGTGAGATTGATTTTCTTCCTGCTAACCTCAAAATTATGACTCCTCCTACGACAACGACAATAGCTTTCCATATGAAGTGAAAATCCATAAGCAATCCCCTTTCCGAACAATCAATTTTGTTTAGTGCTTTTTTTTCTTTTTTTTACATTTTCTAAGGTTTCTCCTTGGGGAAGATTATATAACCTGCTCTTAGGGTTATATATTTTCTGAGAAGGCCAGATCCCATGATGTCCTGAGAATAGATAGCTGACTAAACAAGCAACAAAAAAGTACTCTAACCCTTTCCCATTAAACATCTCCATTGCCAGCAGGAAAGCAGCTATAGGGGTATTCGCACCCCCGCAAAAAACCGCGATTAAGCCTAAAGCGGCGAGAAATGACATAGGTAAGTCAATGAACGTGTGTAAGGCATTACCTAATGTTGCCCCGATAAAAAACAAAGGGATGGCTTCCCCGCCGACAAAGCCGCTGCCCAGGGTTACCGCAGTAAATACCAGCTTGGCCAGGAAAGCAAAAGGCGGCACCTCTTCTGAAAAAGTTTGTTGCAGCATTTGTAATCCCCGGCCATTGAAGTCTTGTGATCCAACAATTAAAGTTAATCCCACAATGACAATTCCTCCAAAGAAGGCTCTTTTCATATGATTTTTCTTGAAAAGTTTCTCAGAGAAATTTTGTATTCCGTGCCTCAACTGACAGTAGAGAACACTTATCAGGCTAAAAATGACTGCTATAAGAATAACTTTTAAAAACGTAATAGATGATATTTCCGGTACGGTTTGTATAATAAATTCTTCGTGTTTATGTCCCCAAGCTGCTGTAGTTATATAGTGACCAACAAAGCTAGCGACAAGACAAGGAACAAGTGCTTCAAATTTCAGCTTTCCTAAAGCAGCCATTTCCATGCCAAAAACAGTACCAGTTATGGGTGCTCCAAAGGCAGACCCAAAACCAGCACTTATACCGCTTATAATTAAAACTTTCTTGTCAAATCTGTTTACCTTAAAAAATTTGTTGACCGCTGCAGCTACACTTCCTCCCATTTGGACAGCTGCACCTTCTCTTCCTGTTGAACCGCCAAAAAGGACCGTGATAAAAGTCCCGAAATAGACGATAGGTCCCATCCTCCGCGGAACCTCTTTTTTTCCATGAACTGAGTCTATCACGAGATTATTTAATTCAGCAGTGTCATTCAAAGTATTATTCAAAAATACCTTTCCGTATTTCATATATATGTATCCTATGATAATTCCTCCAAAGGGGAGAAGGAAGATAAGCCAATCTCTTTTTGCTCGTATATCATCTCCTAGATAATCATTTGTCTCTAAAAGAAAATTTGTTGTCGTACCGACAACTATACCAATTATGCTTCCAAAGAAAATCCATTGACCAAGAATTGAAAAAAAGTCTTTATACTTTAACTGCATTTACCAATTCACCTCATTTCAAATCTTTTAGGAATATCGATTCTATTTTTACCCATTGTATTAAAATTATTATAATAAGAATTGAATAACCAATTATGCAAAAAAGGATTAAAAACCCATAAATGCGATTTAATAAAGGCCGTTTTACACCAACCTAAAAATCTTCATTTAGATTTATCACGAAGAGCCTTATCATAAATAAGTGCGGTTTAATGTAAAGTATTTAATTCACATATGACTGTAAGACACTTAGACATATTCAGGTAAAATGAATATATCTATTTTTTTCAAAAATCTTGTAATGTTTTATTGTTTCTTTAGTTATCTTATTAGCTTAATTTATTTAATTGAAACAATCGTCTATTCTCCTGCTAGCCATTTTTTTACGGAGGATAAAAGAAGTGGACCTGAGACTAGATTTAGCAGAAAGTGAACTAGTGGATGCTGTCTATTACGGGGAATTTGATCTTGGTTAAGTAACGAAAGAAAAAGAGCAAACTGATTAGCGGAATGACATTACATATCATCATGCTAATATTGCTCTCACTAGTTACGTATTCTTATGTTGGAGTATTGCTCATTTTAATATTATGGTCATTTGCTGCATGGTCTTCTGGCCCGACTCAACAATATCACCTAGCTACAATAGAGCCAGAGTCATCAGGTATACTATTAGGTCTCAATCAGTCAATGATGCAATTGGCGATGGCTGCAGGTGCAGCTATTGGAGGTATCTTTGTAGAGAGAGTTTCTCTATCTTCCATTACTTGGGTAGGGGCTTTGGGCGTTGCAATCGCAATCATTGTAACAATATTGGATTGACGTGCTACTTCGAGTAATGGAATTCGATATACTTAGTAATTAGTAAACCGCACTTATAATATTGAAGGACGTCCGCATCATAAACAGTGGAACGATGAGTAAAAAACGTGATTCGATTAAAATATAATTATAGAAAGGAGGAAGCAACCTATGCACTCAATTAAAAAAATAGGTCAGAGTTTTTGGTACATCACACCTATATCGCTTACCGACCGCCCCATTCTAGGTATGGTTGTGGGCAGTAACAAGACATTAATGATTGATGCTGGTAACTCGAAAGAACATGCCAAGTACTTTATCAAAGAAACGTTAAAACATGAGAACTTGACTCCTGATATGGTTGTCCTCACGCATTGGCATTGGGATCATATTTTTGGTCTGCCAGCGCTGCCTGATACGATTTCAATTGCTTCTGCAAAAACCAGAAAGGAAATGGAGAAGCTTCTTCCGTTTTCGTGGTCAGATGAGGCGATTGATGAGCGGGTGAGGGAAGGAACGGAGATTGAGTTCTGCGCGAAGGCCATCAAGGAAGAATATAAGGATCATCGAGATATTAAGGTGGTTTTACCGGATGTCACCTTTGACCATCGGGTGGAAATTGATCTTGGCGGGGTCTCTTGTGTCGTGCAACATGTTGGAGGCGATCATGCTGCAGATTCAGTCATCGTGTATGTGAAAGAAGAGAAAATCCTTTTTCTTGGTGATTGTATTTATCCGAAAATGTATGCCGAAAAAGTACATTATACGGTGAAAGAAATATTGCGTCTTTTAGATGAGTTAGAAGCTTTTGATGCAGAAACGTATATTCCTTCACACCAAAGACCGTGGACAAAAGAGGAGTTTTGTCAGGAAAGAGACAAACTTCGGATGATGGCGAAATTCACTGATCAATGTGGTGGAGATCAGCATAAAATCACGAAAGAATATCAAAATTACGTGAACAGAGAACTGAAAGAAGATGAATTAGAAACCATTGCTTATTTTGTAAATGGGTATTAAACAAAAAAGTCTCATTTGAGCTATTTCCCTCAAACGAGACTTTTTTAATTTCTATGGTAAGCCTACAACATCTTCTGCATCACGAACTGTGACAGACATGTTTTTGGCATTAATAATAATGACACAATCCCAAGTCGGCTTAATTTGCAGTTCATCATTCTCATCAAGTCGGATAATCCCTTTAAATTCAATGGTCTGTTCTAGAAAGACCATTTTCTTTTCTGTATCATCTTTGACTGCTGTTAAATGTTCAGGATAGTGAACCGTCCAATCAAAAAAAGTGGTTTTCTTCATAGTTCCTCCTATTTTCATTCGTACACATCTCCGAATACTTCTTCTGTTTGCCGGATTGTCAGTGATTTGTTGGTTGGATTAATTGTAATGACACAATCCCAAGTCGGTTTGATTTGTAGCTCGTTGTTTTCATAGTTCCTCCTTTTATTCACTGATAACATTACCATACTTATCTAGTGATGCTTTCCGTGTAGGATTGCCGATTTTCCAAGCTTTTTTATTTCCATTATAACCTATATGTTTCCCTACATCTTTTGTTATTACCCATTTTCCATTCTTGAACGTACCGCTTGTTTTTTGGGCTGGCGTTTTTCCATGTTTGTCTTTAAACTTTTTTAAATCAACCTTACCCTCTGACTTTTTTAAGCTTTTGGAATCTTTTTAGCCGCAGTATCTGCTGCTTTTTTACTGAAATAATAACTAATCTTGTTATAAAGCCAAGAACTAGCTGCAATGGTAACTCCACCTATCAAGCATTTTTGTTGAAATATCCAGGCTTGGATCAACGTAACGCTCAATATCATATTGCCTCGTATATCGGTATTTCTCCTGTTTCACTGAGTAGGCCGCTGCATAACGCCGAAGATTAACCTATGTTAATGCTACAACAAATGACATCAAAGAGAAGAAGAGATCATTAGGGAGAGTGGAATATACACAGAGTGTCATATATAGATTGAGTCCAGGTGAAAAGAATATGGGGAAAATTAAATTAAATAAATTGACGAGAAAAGTTTCAGAGTTAGAAGCGATACGAGATGGAAATATTCCATCAACATTTTAGTTTGATAGAGCTGCACAACAATTAGCAGCCTGTCTTCTAAGAGTAGGTGGAGTATTTCCAGAAAAAACAGCGTTTGAATTATAAGACGGTTTTATATATATCTGAACCCGATTGTAACACAAATGTGTTTGTCTAAAGATCAAGAAATTGTCCTCAAAGAAATCCCTTTTTGGAAAGTATATTATTATTTTATATAAGTTTACTTTACTTTTATAAACGATTAGTTTATGATTTTTTTAAGAGGTGATGGATATGAAGGGAGATTTTGGTGATTCGATATCTAATAAGGTTTATGAATATCGGGTGCTTGCCAGAATGTCTCAGCAAGAGCTTGCTGAGAAAGTCGGTGTTTCTAAACAAACCATTTTCGTCATGGAAAAAGGAAATTATGTTCCTACCTTACTGTTAGCCTTTCGTATTGCGAATTTCTTCAAAGTTGATGTTAACGATATTTTTACTTATGTGAAAGGAAATGAGAAGAATGAAAAATAAGGGAGATCTTACAAATACAATCTTTTATCCTTTAAAAACTTGGGTGGAGACATCAACTGATAATTGGAACATGCTCCTTGGTATTGGGTTTGCTATGCTTTTAGTGGGATTGATTCTAACAATTGTATTCCTTAAACGAATTGGAAAGAGTGACGAAAGGACAAATCAAATCACTTTAAAAGGTTGCCTCTGCATGTTATTCGGAGTAATTTTATGTGACGTGATTTTTCCAAAAGAATATATGTGGCAAATCTTCTTTTTGTTTAAATATTCTCTTGCAACTCTCGCTTCAGGAGTATACCTAGCTGTTCGATATAAGAGAGATTTTAATTAAATATTAAATTGGAGGTACATATGAAACAACTTTATATGAAGCAAAAGGTATTTAGTCTCAGTGGCAGATTTACGGTAAAGGATCAGCAGGAGAACGATGTGTATGTGGTCGAGGGTAGCTTTATGAAGATGCCGAAGACGTTCACCATACTGAATACAGAACGAGACGAAATTGCCGTGATTACGAAAAAGATGTTTAGTTTTTTACCGAAGTTTTTAGTAGAAGTTGGTGGTCAAGAGGTATTGACGATCAAAAAAGAGTTTACGTTCTTTAAAGCAAAATATTCGATTGATGCAGTGGGGATAGAAGTGAGTGGGAACTGGTGGGATATGAATTTCCAAGTGCTGCAGAACGGCGAAGTGATCGGTCAGGTGAAGAAGGAATGGTTTACTTGGGGCGATAGCTACAAGGTTGATATTTTAAAAGAAGAGATGGAGCCTGTGATGATTGCTTTGGTTGTTGCAATTGATTGTGTGAAGGCTGATGAAGCAGCATCTAGATCTTCTTCGTCGACACCGACGAATTAAGAAACATTTCAAACGATCTTATCAATCAATGGAGGGTTTAAAAAGTTGGACAACCTCACCCGCATATTAAGATTAAGAGATGCAGAAATATGGGAGTATGAATTTCTCGATAAAAAAGAAATCATCATTTATTTCTCCATTACAGATTTAAATCGAAAAGCAACGACTTACGATAATCCTCTAGCTATCCAAGAAGAATTGGATGAAAGAGATAATTACATTTCAATTGATGTGCATAGTAATCTCGATCTCAAAAAAACGCTTGAAGAAGATACATTTGATGATTTTATCACCACGATCTCTTCTTTAGTAGAGCATATGCACGATTTCCATCATGCTCATGTTTTTATTAAAACGCATGTTCATGACAAAATGGACTTAACTGATTTTCAGTTAGAGGAAGATGAAGATTTGCATGGTGATGAAAAAGAACAGCTAGACACGTTTAAACGGTCATTGATTCAGGAGAAATGTTTTCAGTTGATAGAAAGCCATTTAAATCAAAACATTAAATCTATATCTAGTAGTAGGTTTTGCCAAGATCTAAAATGAGATGAGCTTGTGAGGTGAGCGGGTGATGCCTCCTATTCGGCAAAACATTCATCATGCGACATTTCTTCATACGACAAACAAGCCTCCTGAATTGTATCAGGAGGCTTCTTCCGTCCATCACCCATAATAATTATTCGCTTGAATAAAAAATTGAGACTGCATGTAGTTATACGTGATTTTTGAGAAGTCGAAGGGCTGGCCGTTTGTGAGGTGAAAGATAGTCTCGACGCGGAGGGCGGGATCGTCTTGTTTGAGGCCGAGGTGCTTTGCTTCAATATAATTCAGTTTGCCTACTTGCATGTACATATCAGAAAAGCCGACTTTGAGTCCCAGACCTTCGCTGACGAATTTAAAAACGGAATCGGCGGCGATTTCTGTGTTGAGATAGGGAATGATTGTTTTTCGATAATAGGATTCTTCTAAACATAAGGTTTGTCCATTGATGTAACGAATGCGTTTGAGGTAGAAAACATCCTCTTCTTGTTCAATGTTCAAATTAAGCGCAGCTTCTTCTGTCGGTTTGACGGTGTCTAATGTTAAAACCTCTGATGTCAGTTGAAATTCCTCTAAATCTTTTTTAAACCCTTGGTTGGATAAAAGGCTGATGTAGCCTTTGCGCCGGTGTCTTCTGACAAAGATCCCGCTGCCCCTCACCTGATAGACAATTCCTTTTCTTTCGAGCAAGTCTAATGATTTGATAATTGTACTTTTGCTTACCGCAAATTGGCTCATGAGTGTCTCGAGTACAGGGAGTTTGTCCCCTTGCTGCAGCTCATGGGTGACAATATATTTTTCAATATCGTTCGCAATTTGTTGATACTTTAACATAGCCATTCCTCTTTGTTTTCACGATTTATTGTCTTTGTATTATAGCACATACGGATTTTCCTTTGATATGCTAACTGTAATTATATATGTATTGATAAATTGTAACGGTATAATTATAATGTACATATACTAGTGTTAATAAAGGGGGGGTTATATGTCAAAAGTGAGGGATTATCAAAAGCTTGCAGAAGACATCTTAGAGGCAGTTGGCGGAGAAGAAAATGTGGTGAGTGCCGCAAGATGCGCCACGCGGCTGCGTTTGGTACTGAAACGTTCAAATCCAAAGGCCAAGGAAGCAGTCAATGCGATGCCTGGCGTCATTACTGTGGTGGAAAACGGTGGGCAATTTCAGGTCGTCATCGGTCAGCATGTTGGCGAGGTATACGAGCATTTTTCCAGTCTTGTTCAGCTTCAATCGTCTGATGATGATCAGGCAAATGAGAACAAGGGAACGGTGCTGAACCGAGTCATCGCGACCATGTCCGCTGTGTTTGCGCCATTTGTGTATATTTTGGCTGCGGCTGGTATTTTACAAGGTGCACTTATCTTAATTAACTTGTTATTTCCAAGCTTCTCGAAAACTGGAACATATGAAGTTTTTAGCTTCATTTCCTGGGCGCCGTTTACGTTCTTGCCAATCTTTATTGCAATAACAGCAGCCAAGCACTTTAAAACGAATATGTATATCGCAGTTGCTTGTACAGCAGCGCTTGTCAGTCCAGCTTGGACAGAGATTGCTGGGCGCGTGGCATCAGGTGAAGGCGTTACCTTTTTAGGCATTGCATTATCTGAAACGGTCTATACATCATCGGTATTGCCGCCGCTGTTCTTAGTATGGATTCTTTCTTATCTGGAGAGATTTTTAAACAAACGAATTCATGAGGTCGTCAAACCGTTATTTGTACCATTTATCTGTATGGTCGTCATGGTCCCGTTAACCATTCTATTAATTGGTCCTCTTTCGACAGCAGGTGCAAATGGGATTGCAAACGGATACAATTTCTTAGCTGACAATGTACCGGCATTAGCAGGTGCCATTATCGGCGGATTCTGGCAAGTGCTTGTCATTTTCGGTGTTCACTGGGGCATCACGCCGATGGTGCTGGCCAACTTCGAACAGTATGGACGTGACTCCTTCCAGGCATATCAAACCATCGCTGTTATCGCTCAGGTCAGTGCAGTGTTAGGCGTTATTTTAAAAGCAAGAAATCGAGAAACACGGAAAGTCGGGGTCTCAGCGGGAATCACGGGTCTCTTCGGAATTACGGAGCCTGCGATTTATGGGGTCACCTTACGCTTCAAAAAACCATTTATTTTCGGATGTATTTCTGGAGCGGTCGGTGCCATTGTCGCCAGTTTCTTTACGCCATATTATTTTGCGTATGCAGGTTTGCCTGGTCCGCTGACGATTGTGAACGGAATTAGTGCAGATTATCCAACGTCGATCATTGGTATTTTGATTGGTGTGGCAATTGCGCTTATTTTACCAGTTGTGCTCATTCAAATGTTTGGTTATGGGGAAGATACGGTAGAACAGACAGCTAGTGAAACACATGTCAAAGATCAAGACGGAGAAAATACAAATGCTCCTATGAACAATGAGGAAATGATCACTGCACCACTTGCAGGAAAAGTGCTCCCATTATCTGAGGTGCCGGATGCCGTGTTTAGCTCCGGGGCGATGGGCAAAGGGATTGCCATTGAGCCAGCAGACAATAAGCTGTATGCACCGTTTGACGGCAGTGTCGTCATGCTTGCACCGACAAAGCACGCCATTGGGCTGCGTTCAGAATTTGGTGTGGAGTTACTTGTTCATGTCGGAATTGATACGGTTTCCCTAGATGGCTCAGCATTTACACTCAATATCCAAGAAGGCGACAAGGTAAAGAAGGGTGACTTGTTGATGACATTTGATCAAGAAGCGATTGAAAGCAAGGGATTAAAAACAATCACACCAGTCATTATCACCAATACACAAGCGTACGAAGATGTGATTGTAGAGGAACATTCGACATGTCAGCCAGCGGATGTCATGATGACAATAGTGAAATAGGAGGAATAAATGATGACTTTACCAAAAGATTTTCTATGGGGCGGCGCATTAGCTGCACATCAATTCGAAGGTGGATGGAACGAAGCAGGCAAAGGTCCAAGTGTTGTGGATGTGATGACAGCAGGTGCTCATGGAGTACCGAGACAAATCACTGAAACGATAGAAGAAGGAACATTTTACCCGAACCATGAAGCGATCGACTTCTACCATCGTTACAAGGAAGATATCGCCATGTTTGCAGAAATGGGCTTAAAATGCTTGCGCACATCAATCGGCTGGAGCCGGATTTTCCCTAAGGGAGATGAAGCAGAGCCGAATGAAGCAGGCTTACAGTTCTATGATGATGTATTTGATGAGCTGCTCAAGCATGGCATCGAGCCTGTGATTACACTGTCCCACTTTGAGATGCCCCTTCATTTGGCAAGGGAATATGGCGGCTTCCGCAGCAGAAAAGTCGCTGAATATTTCGCGAAATTTGCAGAAGTGTGCTTCAATCGATACAAGGACAAGGTCACATACTGGATGACATTTAATGAAATCAATAACAAAATGGATGTAAACAACCCTTTGTTCCTTTGGACAAATTCAGGAGTATCAGTCAAAGAAGGCGAAAATGCCAAAGAAATCATGTATCAAGCAGGACATCATGAATTACTTGCAAGTGCATGGGCAGTGGCAAAAGGAAAAGAAATCAATCCGTCCTTTCAAATCGGAGCGATGGTTTCTCACGTGCCGATCTATCCATATTCCTCAAACCCAGAGGATGTCATGCTGGCAGAGGAATATATGAGACAACGCTATTTCTTCCCTGATGTGCAGGTTCGCGGCTACTATCCGAGCTATGCATTAAAAGAATTTGAACGCGAAGGCTATCATATTCCGTTTGAAGCAGGCGATGAAGAAAGCTTAAGAAAAGGGAAAGTGGATTATCTCGGCTTTAGCTACTACATGTCGACTACGGTCAAAAGTGATGCAGTGTCTGACAACAGCGGAGACATTGTCAACGGAGCCCTGCCGCATGGTGTAGAAAACCCTTATATCAAATCAAGTGACTGGGGTTGGTCCATCGACCCAACTGGACTAAGATACACATTGAATCGTTTTTATGATCGCTATCAAATCCCGCTATTCATCGTGGAAAATGGTTTTGGTGCCATTGATCAAGTGGAAGATGACGGTTCCATTCACGATCCTGAACGAATTCAATATCTCGCTTCTCATATCGAAGCGCTGAAAAAAGCCATCGAATACGACGGTGTGGACCTCATCGGCTACACACCTTGGGGCATCATTGATATCGTTTCATTCACAACAGGCGAAATGAAAAAACGCTACGGCATGATCTACGTTGACCGCGACAACGAAGGCAACGGCTCGATGAAGCGTCTCAAAAAAGATTCGTTTACTTGGTATCAAAACGTTATTGCAACGAATGGCGAAGAAGTGTAATAAAGGAAAATGCAGACCCGGATGAGCGTGGGATTCGCTTGTTCGGGTTTTTGTGTTTCTTTCGACAAAAAAGGTGCGCATATCCTTTTGTTAATAAGAAATAAGTCTTATAATTTAGTGAGAATATTTGATGATGAAAATAAGAGAAGATGGATGGAATGGGAGAGATAGTAAATGACGAAATGGTGGATGGTTCGTGCGGGTGACCAAAATGAGTTAATTTCAATTTGGGAAGAGAAGGGCATCGCATCGATAGGGTGGCCTAAATTAGGTAACCCAAAACAATATCAAACAAAGCAAGAGATGAATGCTCGAGCTGATGTCATATTCGCTGAGAACAAACCTTTTACGAGAAGAAGCTGGGTCAGTCAGGTATGGAGGTTTAGTAGAGAAATTAAAAAGGGAGATCGAATCATTACATACATAAAAGAAAGCCGTGAATATCGAGTAGGTACGGTGATTGCTCCGCATTTTTTTGATGAAACAGCTGGAGATAAGATGTATCCAAATCATATTCAGGTGAATTGGGAACCAATAGCAGTTAAACGAGATTCTCTCAGTCAATCAGCTAAGAACAGCCTCGGTTCTATATCAACTGTTTTTCGTGTAGATGATTGGGGGAAAGAGATTGAACATTTACTCAAAAACCCTACTTCCATAACAGCACCTGAAGATGAAACAGAAGAAGATGAAATTATCGAAGATTTAGTCAGCAAAGCCACTGTCATGATTGAAGATAAAGTAGATAAATTGGACCCTTGGAAAATGCAAGACTTAGTCGGAGGCTTACTGCAAGCAATGTCATACAATGTTCGCGTGAGTCCAAAAGGGCCTGATGGCGGTGTGGATGTGTTAGCTTATAAAGATGCATTTGGTTTTGAAAAGCCAATTATAAAAGTGCAAGTAAAACATCGAAAATCCTCAGCCAGTTCTCCAGAGGTGCAGCAATTATTAGGTGCTAATCCAATGAATGCTAACAGTTTATTTGTTTCTACTGGTGGGTTTACTTCTCATGCAAAAGCTGTTGCGAAGCATAATGAGGTTCATCTAGTGGACTTAGAAGAACTCGTAAATCTTATTGTACATTGGTATGAACATATGCCAGCTGAGACAAGGTCTTTATTACCTTTGAAAAAAGTGTATGTGCCTGAGTGAACATCTTTTATTAACGCTTCAATACTTTCAAGAGCCTTGGGAGGACTATTCCTGCCGAGGATTACATATTTGATGCCCAGACTCATTTGCACTTAATAGCAGGTATAGTTACTCTGTTCTTCAAAAAATTTTAAGAACTCTTTCGTAGAAGCAGATAAGTAGCTATTAGATCTCCAAACTAATGAAGGATCAGATATCCATGGATGATCTTGAATGGAGATCTTTTTAAATTCCTCCGTAAAACGAGGGTTTACCATGGATAAAGGTAATATTGTTGCCCCAAATCCTTTTTTTACCAAACTTAATAACATGGCAGAGTCGTGACATTCACATAAAATATTAGGCGTTAATTCTAATTGTTGAAATGTATCAACAATTTGATCAAATAATCCCACTCCTTCTGTTGGACGAAGTAATAAAAGCGGAATTTCAGAAAGTGTTTGTATGCTTATTTTTTTTTCATCTATCTTATATTCTTTAGGGACAACTAATACGCAAGGATCGGTATACAAACTTTTCACTTTAATGTCTTTTTTAGAGAACGATCCTCCTGTAATCGCAACATCAATTTGCCGATTATTCAATAATGTCATTAAGTGAGCAGAGTTACCTTCCCAAATATTAAATTTAACATGCGAATGCTTTTTCCGAAATTCGGTAAGAGCAGATAGTAAAATAGGTGCACAATAGATAGTAGAGCCAATTGAAAGTGTTCCGCTTATCTCCTCACTAAATTCTTTAATTTCAAGAATGGCGTCCTCCATGCTATAAACTATTTCTCTAGCCTTTTTTAAAAATATTTCTCCCTGAGCAGTCAGAGTTACTTTCTTCTTTTTATTCCTTTCAAATAAAACAACACCTAATTCATCTTCCATCATTTTTAATTGCCGGCTAAGGGGTGGCTGAGCCATATGCAGATGTTCTGCAGCTTTAGAGATGGTACCTTGTTCTGCAATAGCTATAAAATATCGTAGTTGTCGAATGTCCATATTTCTTCTCCTATCTTTTTTATACTTTATAAGTATTATATATAAACAATATGAATATTATCAATATAATAAAATGGATAGTATAATTTATTTAGAGATATAAATAGTTAAATATTAAAGAAGGTGAAATATATGAAGATCATCGTTGGAATGTCTGGTGCGACAGGAGCCATTTTTGGAATTCGTCTTCTAGAAATTCTCAAACATACAGATATTGAAACTCATTTAGTTATGTCTTCATGGGCAGCCGCAACCATAAATGTTGAAACGTCTTATATAGTGAAGGACGTTGAAGAATTGGCTGATTGCACATATTCATATAAGGATTTAGGTGCGAAAATTTCTAGTGGTTCCTTTAGAGTAGATGGAATGATTGTTGCTCCTTGTAGTATGAAAACTCTAGCATCTATTCGAATGGGGTTGGCAGATAATCTTGTCACACGAGCTGCTGATGTCATTTTAAAAGAAAGAAAAAAATTGTTATTGATGACGCGTGAGACACCGCTTAATGATATTCATCTTGAGAATATGTTGGCATTATCACGAATGGGATCCATCATTTGCCCTCCAATGCCTGCTTTTTATAATCACCCTCAACATATTGATGATATGGTGAATCATATTGTCTACAGAGCTTTAGATCAGTTTGGTATTCAGTTATCAGAAGCTAAGAGATGGGACGGTATAAAAAAGAAGTGATCAGGCTTTTGTTAGAATTTGATTCTGTGAAGATGGTGGAGAACTGTATAAGTATAGGAATTCATGAGAGACAGTAAAGTTGCAAGCAAAGTGTGTTCTATTTCTCAAGAGAATAGAAATAAAGTTAACTAGGATAGTCTATTTTTTAGGACTATCTTTTTAATTAGCTTAGGATCTAATCTTAATTTAAGATGAATAAAAATATACCCTGAAAGTATATTTTAAATATTTAATAGATATTTTTAATGCTGTATGTTGAGGCGTACAATGGTTATGTAAGGAAGAATATATCACATATAATAATGATGAATAGGAGGATTTACCCATGTCTTACAGAGACTTAAGAGAATTCCTAGATTTACTAGAATCAGAAAATCAATTAGTACGTATTAAGGATGAAGTAATGCCTGAACCAGATTTAAGTGCTATTGGTCGTTCTGCTCCGGATATGGAGAATGCACCAGCTGTTCTTGTAGAAAATGTGAAAGGGTATAAAACACCTGTTGTACTAAATGTGCATGGATCATGGCAAAATCATGCGTTGATGCTTAACATGGACAAGGACACACCGGTGAAAGAACAGTTTTTTGAATTAGAAAGAATTTGGGATAGATTTCCGATTAAACCTGTTTGGGTGGATAAAAAAGATGCACCAGTCAAAGAGGTTGTAATTGAGGACGATATTAATTTATTTGATGTGCTGCCATTGTTTCGTATTAATGAATTCGATGCGGGTTTTTACCTTTCTAAAGCTCTTGTCGTTAGTAAAGATACAAACAAGCCAGAAAGCTATGAAGAACAAAATGCTGGAACATATCGTATTCAAGTAAAGGGCAAAGATAAAGTGGGGATTCAGCCACTGCCATTTCACGACATAGCGGTCCATCTAAAACAAGCGGAAGAAAAAAATGAACCTTTACCAATTGCAATTTGCCTAGGTAACGATCCTGTCTTGAGCTTTATGGCTAGTACACCAATTGAATATGCACAATCCGAATATGATTTTGCAGGAGCTTTAAAAGGAGAAGCAATTGAATTAACGAAAAGTGAACATGGTCAGTTAGATATTCCAGCGAGAAGTGAGGTTGTTCTAGAGGGATACATTATGCCTCGTGAAAGAGAGATAGAAGGTCCATTTGGTGAATTTCCTGGAAGTTATTCAGGAGCACGTTTGCAGCCGATTGTGAAGATTACTAAAATGACTCACCGTCAAAATCCAATATTTGAAAACTTATACTTAGGTATGCCATGGACAGAGATTGATTACTTAATGGCTTTAAATACAAGTTTACCATTGTATAAACAATTAAAACGGGACTTTCCAGAAGTTGAGGCAGTAAACGCAATGTATACACACGGCATAGGAACTATTGTATCTACAAAATCTCGATTAGGGGGATACGGTAAGGCAGTTGCGATGAGGTTATTATCAACCCCTCATGGAATGCCTTATACAAAAATAGCGATTATAGTAGATGAGTTCGTGGATCCATTTAACTTAGAGCAAGTGATGTGGGCCTTAACAACACGAGTACGTCCAGACAAAGATGTTTTCAAAATTCCATATGCACCAGGAATGCCTTTAGATCCGTCTTCTGATCCTGCTGGTATGCATACAAAGCTAGTAATCGATGCGACAACTCCAGTTGCACCTGACATTGCACGGGATACTGAACTTTTGGCTACTCCAGAAAAAGCAGAAGAGTGGTCTGCAATTCTCCGTGACTTAATGAAAAAGGGAGGAAATCAATAATGAAGTGTCCAAGATGTGAATCTGAAAAAGTAAGCTTATTAACAAAGTCTCCTGTTAAGGATGTTTGGGAAGTTTATATTTGTGATACTTGTACCTTATCTTGGAGAAATACAGAAGGGCCTAATATAACAGACCCTGAAAAATATGATAAACGTTTCAAGCTAGACCCGGCTAAATTTAAAGAATTAGACCAGATTCCTCCAGTACCAAAGTTAATAGATTAATTTAAAAATAAGAAGATCTCTATTTTAAGAATAGAGATCTTCTTAAATAGTAGAATAGTTTACACATCATAGTGAGGAAAGGTGCTAACATGAATAGAACGGAATTGTCTACTGAGGTGTTTGAGTTATTAAATGGAACATGTCTATTAGAAAAACAACATGAAGCAATGATGTTAATGACAGTAAGCGAAGATGGTTGGCCTCATAATGCAATGATTAGTGTTGGGGAAATCCTAGCCGTTAATCATCAGGAGTTAAGAATAGGATTGTGGCCAAACACATCTACTGCGTCTAATATGATTCGTACGAATAAAGCGACGTTAGTCCTTGTTTATCAAGGGAAGGCTCATTATATTCGACTTTTTTTGAGAAGACTTCAAGAGCTGCCTAACAGAAATTATAAAAGGGAAAGATTTTCTGCTCAGGTTGTTTTAGCTCGTGAGGATGTAGCAAAATATGCAAAAATAACTTCTGGCATCAATATAGAATTATTAAACGAGAAAGAAGTAGTTGAACGTTGGAAAAATACAGTCGAAGATTTGATGAAATAATCCATCATAACAATATTACAACTAAAGGTTCAAGAAGTATTTACAGATGATTGATTATATGGGACAAAGAATAAAGAGTCAAACTATGATTAAATGAAGCAAAGTATAGACAATTTCTATTTGTCCATACCTTGCTTCATTTATTTGATAGTGAAGTTTGTAGATGGGTGAATCCCTATATTTCGCTTTAGAAAGGATATTTTCTTGGTTGATTTTGTACAGAAATCCATTGAACTCGTGTAAATTCTTCGAAAGCCCATTGGCCCCCGTATCGTCCAAGTCCAGAGGCCTTTTCCCCACCAAATGGCGCCAGGCTATCATCATTTACGCTTTGATCGTTCACATGAGCCATTCCGCTTTCAATGCGTCTTGCTAATTTAATTCCTTTTTCAATGTTTTTCGTAAATATGCCAGCACTTAACCCATATTCAGTGTCGTTTGCGATATGTATTGCTTCTTCCTCATTGTCAAAAGGAATGATTGACACCACTGGGCCAAATATTTCACTGCGTGCAATCTTCATGTCGTTATTGACATCTGCAAATACAAATGGCGTTATAAGCTTTCCCTCTCTTTTTCCTTCTAACACTAATTTGGCGCCTTCATTTTTTCCTTCTTCAATGATAGACATTACATGATCAGCTTGTTTAGCATTAATTAGAGGTCCAATCACTACAGAAGGGTCTGCTGGGTTCCCGCATTTTAATAAAGCTGCTCTTTCAGTGTACTTTTTAATAAAGGTATGATAAAGATTACGATGAACGAGAATACGGTTAATAATCATGCAGATTTGCCCTTGGTGTAAAAATTTACCGAAAATTGCAGCGTCTATAGCTTGGTCAATATCTGCGTCTTCCATTACAATAAATGGATTGTTGCCACCAAGTTCTAAGGCTGTTCTTTTAAGGTTTTTTCCAGCAATTGAACCAATATGGCGTCCGACTCCAGTTGAACCTGTAAAGGAGATGATTTTTGGAATTGGATGTTCGATAAATGAGTCTCCAATTTCTTTTACATTTGTCAAGATTAGATTAAAAACTCCTTTTGGTAGACCCGCCTCTTCGAAAGCTTTTGCGATTACGACCCCACCTGATAACGCCGTTTGCAAGTCTGGTTTGTGTACAACTGTATTACCTGTGGCAATGGCAACAGCAATAGACCGCATAGATAAGTGAAGAGGAAAATTAAACGAACTTATAATTCCGGCTACCCCTATAGGTGCTCGATATACATAATTTGTTTTGTTTTCTATTAAAGCAGGGAATTCTGATCTCTCTTCTAGTTGGTATGGATAGTCCATGGATTTTTTCAAGATATTCATGGTAGCTTCAATTTCAATAGTGGCTTTCACCAAGGAACTTCCAGCCTCTTTACAGAGAGTTTCAACTATTTCATTCTTACGTTTTTCAAAAAAACTATATGCATTTTGAAGAATGCTCACCTTTTTAGAAGCTGACACTTTCCCCCACTTGTCTTGAGCTTCCTTTGCAGCTTGGTATGCAGAGTGAAGATCCTCTTCGGAAGCTATATTTACTTCAGTAATTACCTCAGAAGTATAAGGATTAAAAATTTTCTTAATTTTATTCGATGAACCTTTTCTCCATTGTCCATCGATATATTGATTTATTTTCTTTGCAAATAAATCCACAATGATTCCCCCTTGTGTCTATCAATTTCAGCCATTATTTAATTATAATGAATAGATATTTAGAGGGGAAATATCTATTTTATATAAATAAAATACCTATTAAGTATCTTATTTTCCCTTCATAAAAGATTGAAACTTAGTGCTAAATGCTATTTTAAAGTGCGATTTAATTAAAAAACTTCCCAGTATAAAGTGGAAGGTTTCCTGTCTTAATTATTAGCTAATTTTAACAATACTTTTTGGGTTTTCTAGATTTAATTGCTCAAATACAAATTCTTCACCTTGTTTCTCAATAACAGCCGCCTTAATTTCCAACATATATCCCCTTTTAGTTGACATTCATTGTATGTGGATTAATAAATCTATCATAAAACGACAATGATCAATAACATATCCATTATCAAAAAGGCCCCTGCATGCCTCAGGGGATTTCTCTCTACAATCATTCCCCTCAAATTTAAGCAATTCACTATCATTACCTTTCACATTCATATAAAATAAGAGCTAGTGAAAATTTGAAGAGATGCTTGATAAATGAAGGGCATGTAGGCTGTGAGCTGCATGAGATGATGAGATGTTTGAACGTGAAGGTTGCGAAGCTGTTCCTCCTCACACATGAGATCTTGTAAGCGTAACCATTATTTGTCACTTCATTGCGATGGTGTTGAGGGGTGTGTCAGCATGAGGAATCCGTATGTGAAAACGGCTTCTAGTCTTTATATCAATTATTTTTTATTAGGTATGGTCAATATTATATTGGCTTCAAATATGCCATTTTTAATCAAACAGTTAGATACCAATAGTGCGGGAATTAGTTATATGATCTCGGCACTCGGCATTGGCAGGGTGCTCACGTATGGTCTATCAGGCGTGCTGTCAGATCGGTTTGGCCGAAAGCCGGTGATTTTGGTTTCAGGTGTGCTGATGGCGGTGTTCCTCATCGGGATCCCATTGTCTCCAAATTATCAAATCGCCTTTGCGTTTGCGATTTTGGCAGGGGTGGCGAATTCAGCGATGGATGCAGGGACGTATCCAGCCTTAATGGAGGCTTTTCCGCAAAACTCGGGATCTGCGAATGTGATGGTGAAAGCCTTTATTTCAATTGGGGCGACCATTCTGCCGCTGGCAATTTTCTTTTTAGCGGAGCATGATTTATTTTATGGCATTGCGTTTTTTGTTCCTGCTCTGATCTATCTTGTGAATGTCTTGATGCTCTGGACATTGCCATTTCCGAATCATCGCAAAGTGGAGCAAGTTCAGGTGACCGAGCATGACGGACTTCCACGCTTCACGTCAGAGCCTACGTTTTGGAGGGAAGGGATCGCACTCATTGTGATCAGCTTTACATCAAATGGTCTGTACGCCTTGCCGCAAATTTGGCTTCCTACGTACGGTGAGGCCATATTGGGGATGGCTTCTGGCAGTGCAGTGAAGCTGCTTAGTTACTATAGCATGGGTGGGTTGCTGTCTGTTTTATTGCTCGCATTTCTTTTGCGCCGCATTGTCCGTCCGGTCACGGTGCTGCTGATCTATCCAATCATGACACTTGCCTCTATCTGTGTGCTACTGGTC
This sequence comes from Bacillus sp. A015, assembly GCF_053851875.1. Lineage (NCBI taxonomy): Bacteria > Bacillati > Bacillota > Bacilli > Caryophanales > Bacillaceae > Bacillus > Bacillus sp. A015. Next base: position 5,901 of record NZ_JBSPZB010000014.1, on the reverse strand, counting down.
GTAAAATCCCCAGTCATAGGAACTGTCAATTCATTTGTATTGGGATTTTCAACGGCTGGTGTCTTTCAGCTGACATTAACGGTGATGGCTGAATTCTTCTGGAAGAACAAAGGAACGATGACAGGGATTATCTCAACAGCCGGCGGGGTGTCGGCCATCGTCATCCCGGTCGTAACAGGTTTGATTGAAAGCCACTCGACCATTTTACAGATCTTTATGTTCGATGCGGTTGTGGCTGTTGTGGCCATTATTGGTGCAATGTATATCCTGTATCGATACCGCCAAATCATGGTACATGAATAAAAAAAAGACGACCTCCACTCAGGAAGTCGTCTTTTTTGTTTAGAAACGGTCGTTTTCAAAAAGTATCTGTTTCACTTGATCAACTGGCATATCTTCACCAGTAAAGAGTTTGTAAGCAAGAGCACCTTGCCATAGCATCATTCCAAGACCGTTAATGGTTTTGGCACCCGCTTCCTGTGCTTGAGCAAGAAGTTTTGTTTTTTGCGGGTTGTACACAACATCTGTCACGATCAAATCTTTACGCAGTACATCAAGCGTGTCATCAATAATGCTAAGCTGGTCTAATGGTTTCATTCCAAGGCTTGTCCCATTTGCTAAGATCGCACTTTCAGCTACTTCACGGCGGAAAGCGTCTTTGTCTTCAAGTGGGAAAATGTTCGCTTTGACACCGAATGATTTCATCTCTTCATTGATGTACTTCACATTTTCTTCCGCTTGAACAAAGTATTGATCTTGACGAGCAAAAATACTAATTTCACGAATACCTGATTGTGCAAGTTGAATGGCAATCGGTGTCGCAGCACCGCCTGAGCCAACAAGTGTTACCTTTTGTCCAGCTAGTTCAACGCCATGTTCAATCAAGTTTCTCACGTAACCAAGACCATCTGTGTTGTAGCCAATCAGCTTGCCATCTTTGTTCACAACAGTGTTGCTTGCACGTGTATATCTCGCAGAATCATCTAGTTCATCTAAGTAATCCAGCACTTTCATTTTATTTGGCATAGATACGTTAAATCCAGCTGCACCCATCGCTTTCATTCCGTTTACTGCTGCTTCTAGTTCATCATTTCCTACTTCAAAGGCTAGGTAAGCGTAGTTGATACCTGTTAATGTGTATCCAAGGTTGTGCATCCGTGGTGACAGGCTGTGTCCAATTGGTGTAGCAAGAAGACCGACTAATTTTGTTTTTCCATCAATATTTCGTTCATGTATGTTTGTCATAATTGACATCTCCTTTTATTATCTAGACAATTTTTTCATGCGTCCTAAAACAAAGACTGCTAACAATACGCTAATGACCGCAATGATCATATCGAAAAATAACGTCATTTTAATATCGTACGTGCTGACCAACCCACTTGTAATGAGCGGCACAAGAATAAACGCTGAGCTTGCCGCAATGTTGACGTATGATGAAACCGTTGCTTTGTTTGTAGGGAATAATTTCATCATAATACTCATGGCCAGCTGGAAGATCCCTGCTGTAAATAATCCTAAGAAAAAGGTGCTGACAATCACAATGCTGTACGTTTCGATTTGAAATAGTGAAAACATTGCAAGGAATGCCCCAATTGGGTAAATAATGGCGACCATAATAGGTGAAATAAATTTATCTAATACGATCGATAGTAATAGAACAGACACAAGGGCACCAATACTAAAATAAGAAAGAAGCTGCGTCGCTTGTCCTGTGCCAAGTCCAATCAGTTTTAACCCGAGTTGCGGAAGCCACGTCTGCCATACGACAAACAATGCAGTAGACGTGAATCCCATGAGCACAACAGCTAAGCCTTCACCAACCATTTTAGGTTCTTCCTTCATTTGTTCCTGCACTGGAAGATCATCTTGTGAAGAGACTTGCTTATGGTTCGGGAATGGCATAAAGATCAAGTAAATCCCTACGAGTAAATAAAGAAGTCCTAGTCCAAAGAACGCCCAGCCCCAGAAGATGTCATGTGCAATAAGGAACGCCAAGATAAATGGAAGAACAGTCGCTCCAATTGAAACGGACGCCTTCACTAAAACAGAAGCTGAACTTGCCTTTTTAGGAAACGATTCTGTTAGAGCAGGGTATGTCCCTGAATCAAGCAGTGAGTTTGCAATCCCTGCTGAAATCGCAAAGATAAAAGCGAGTGTATAATTCGTTGTCGTTGGAATTCCGATTAAGAATAATAAGTAAAGAAAGTTTCCTGTAATAATGACAGGCTTACGTCCCCAGCGGTCTGCTAACCGTCCAGAGAAAAAGAGAGCAATCAGTTTACCTATTCCGATCGCCGATACAAGCAAGCTGATTTTCGGAATATCCACATGGTAGCGTTCAGATAAGCTTTCCATGTTGGATGCCACAATAATATTGATCATGCCGAGCATGAAGTAGTTTAAATACATGCCAAGTGACGATTTAATATAAGGATTTTTCATGTTCCCACTCCTATATTTAAAACCCTTTTTGGGTCAAATTCTTTGTTTACCTTTGTAATATCAAGCCCATCACAACACCCTTTGTGTGATTGATGAAAAAATAATGAATATTCATCTGTTCTTCCATTAAGTACATCGTTCTACTAAAAATAAAAAATAACAACACTCTTGATAAGAAAGTGTATCTTCATGATTTGATCAGAATCAGAAATTATCAATTTCAACTGTTGTTAAATAAAAATAACAGTATGACGAATTAGGTATAACGATATACTAAAAGAAGCAACGTGATAAATATACTCCTGCGCTTTAAATGTGTCAAGTTTATGACTTTGTGATGTAAAAAAAGAAAAATGAAATAAAGAAATGGTTGACTTGATCAATAAAAAAAAGAGAATTGCTGCATGCAATTCTCCCTTTCATGATGATGTAGAGGTTTCTCTAATATGAAGTTGAGGCTTTAGGATCAATCGCTGCAGCTCTTCATCCTGCTCGTTCATTTTATGATATAAAAGGTTCGCTGCTTTTACCCCGATGGATCGTGGGAATGATGAGACAGTGGTGAGCGGCGGATGATACATCTCCGCTTCAGGGATGTTATCGAATCCAACAACATCGATGTCTTCACCAGGCTTGATGTCACGTACTGTCAGTTCCTGAATGACCCCAAACGCGACTAAGTCACTAAAGCAAAAAATAGCAGTAGGAGGCTCGGGCTGGTCGATGACTTGGGTAAGGGCTTCTTTCCCGCCTTCACGGGTAGGTTCCATATCGATAATAAGAGATTCATCAATCGTCAGGTTTGCCTCATCATGGGCTCTTTTGAAACCTTTCATGCGTTCAATCCAAGTCGATGAGGACTTGATGCCGCCTAAAAAGGCAATACGTCGATGTCCTTTTTGAAGAAGGTGATGTACCGCCATCCAAGCGCCTTGTTCATAATCAGCGCCGACATAGTCACAGCGCACATCCGCTAATTCACGGTTTGCCAGTACTTTTGGGGTGCGAATTTGATTTAACTGTTTGACCGTCCGAGTAGAGCTTTTCGAAGCTGGGTTTAAAATAATCCCGCCAACCCGGTGCTCTACCATTGTGGAAATGAGCCGTTCCTGCTTATCGACACTGTCAAAGGTTGTACCAAGTAAAACGGTATAGCCAAGTGATTCAAGTGTGGTTTGCACGCCGATTAAAAACTCAGAAATAAAGGTGTTTGAAATGTCCGTGACGATAACACCCACAATATTGGAGCTTTTTGACCGCATGTTTGCAGCGACGCGGTCGTACACGTATCCTAAATCCTCCATGGATTGCAGTACTTTTGTTCGAGTGGCTTCAGAGATTCTAGGATTGTTTCGAACAACGAGTGAGGCCGTTGAGGTCGAGACACCGGCATGCCGGGCGACTTCCTGTAATGTGACACGCTGTTTGTTCAATTTTTTCATTTATCTTCACCAACTTCAATGGATTGCCTAACTTGGTTCATGGTCAGGATGGATTTCTCCATCAAACGAGCCGAACATCTTTTGATTTATTATACCTTATCAGGGGGTGTTGATGAAGTGAAGTCATATTGAGTCAAATAGGGAGGAGATAAAATCTTAAAAGATTACCATTGACAGCTTTCTTCTAGAGGCGTAAAATATAAAATTATTCAGAAATAGCAACATTTTAAGTAAATAACGAAGGCTATGATTGCTGTGGGTCACACTATGGCAGGAGCAGCTTCTGGAGAGACCGCATGTACGTGCGGCGCCGAAGGGTTCACAATCTCAGGCAAAAGGACAGAAGAGTACGAAATATTGTATTTGTGATGCATGGATGATGCCATGTATTGCTTTTCTCTATTTTGCTATTCTTTTATGACCATGAGATTGGAGCGCATCCAATCTCTTTTTTTATGGACTTTTTGAAGGTTCATTATTTTAGTATAGGATCGTGTCGGAGGAGGGCGTTGACATTGGCACAACAAGAATTAAAACGAGCTTTATCAAACCGTCATGTTCAATTAATTGCAATAGGCGGAACCATCGGAACAGGGCTGTTTTTAGGCTCTGGAAAGGCCATTCAATTGGCAGGTCCGTCGATTATTTTTGCTTATTTAATTGTCGGAATGGCCATCTTTTTTGTCATGAGGGCACTTGGAGAATTGCTCTTATCAAGGGCGGGCTATCAGTCATTAACCGATATTGCAGAGGACTATCTTGGCCCATGGGCTTCCTTTGTAACTGGCTGGACGTATTGGTTTTGCTGGATTATGACAGCGATGGCTGATGTCATTGCGGTCGGGGTGTATGTGCAGTATTGGTTTGACATTCCGCAATGGATTCCTGCAATCATTTGTTTGTTGATTTTACTAGGGTTTAATTTATTAACGGTGAAGCTTTTTGGAGAAATGGAATTTTGGTTTGCACTGATTAAAGTCATTACGATTCTACTGCTAATTGGCGTTGGGGTTGTTCTTTTAATCATTGGTTTTCAAACAGATGCCGGGCCTGTGACGGTCACGAACCTTTGGTCACATGGCGGGGTATTTCCAAATGGTGTCACAGGCTTCTTATTGTCATTCCAGATGGTGATTTTTGCGTATGTGGGAGTGGAACTTGTTGGCGTGTCCGCAGCAGAAACAGCAAATCCACAAAAAAACATTCCGTCTGCGATTAATAAAATTCCATTAAGAATTCTATTTTTCTATGTGGGTGCGATCTTTGTATTATTATGTATCAACCCATGGACCGAGCTCAGTGCATCAGAAAGTCCTTTTGTGAAAACCTTTGGACTGATTGGTATACCAGTAGCAGCGGGGCTCATTAATTTTGTTGTCCTGACTTCTGCGGCTTCCGCTTGTAATAGCGGCATGTTCTCGACGAGCCGTATTTTGTATAATCTCAGTCATCAAAAGCAGGGACCATCCTCCTTTGGCCGTCTGAATAAGCACGCTGTCCCAAGCAATGCACTGTTTGTTTCAACGATCGTGGTATCTGTCGGGGCTCTTTTAAGCAAGCTGATTCCTGAACAAGCCTTTGGCATTGTGACAACAATCAGTGCCATTTGTTTCATTTGGGTATGGAGTATTATTTTAATATGTCACCTGAAATATAAAAAAACACGTCCTGAACTGCATGCAGCATCTACCTTTAAAGCGCCATTCACACCTTTTGTGAATATTTGTGTTCTTGTGCTTTTTGCTGCCATTCTTGTGATCATGCTGTTTGCGGATGCAACACGTCCGGCGCTCTTATTAACACCGGTTTGGTTTGGTTTCTTATTATTGATTTATGCACGAAAGAAACGCCGTGCGTCATAATGGACGGAAAAAAGCACAGCCTTTGCATTAGGCTGTGCTTGCTCAGATTGTAGAGAAACTCATGTTTTTCTACAATCTTTTTTATTTTCAACGTAAGTATGATGGATGAGATTTAATGAAAAAGGCCTCCCACACACCTAGCCTAGCTTCGC